>JAFGME010000263.1 GCA_016927695.1 Bacteroidales bacterium | reverse complement strand
GGAATCATTGGCATCTTTAACGTGTTTCCCCTGAGGATATTCCGAAAGATATTGACTGTAAGCTTCAATGGTATTTATGCTTTTGCAGTTTTCCCAAGCTTCTTTATCTGCATTGTTTGAACAGGAGAATGATACCGTCAGTGCCAGGATGATAAAAACCCGGTGAAGGAAATGATCCATACTTATTTGCTTTTAAAAACGTCTTTAAAACACACACTTTTGAAAATAAAACCGGTTAAAGTAAAACCGGGCTTAAAAATACTACTAACAGCATGAATGGTGAATGAAATTTCTAAACTTTTTAAATAATTTATAACAATTATAAATAATTCAGGTGAATTGTCATTGAACTGAAAGCTATGGAATTCATGTTCAATAAATACACTGCTTCCTAAAATGCAAAGCGTTTTTCTTTTAGAAGCAGTTATGCCTTTGAATGTGAACAATAATTATCGTAAATCCGTTCAGTAGCGGTATACAGGATAGTAATACGAAGGACCCGGAAATTTCAAAATGATGGTTTTGAATTTTTTTTTTGTTTTTTATAATTTTTATTTTCTAATTTTGAACGTTTAAGATGGGACCACTGATGAAAAAGAAGTTTTAATGGCATATTATTATGATGCAATTGAAACAATATAAGGAAAATCGGGTATAAATTGTCAGAGGACCGTGCTAATTATAAACAAACATGGTAAGGATAAAAAATATCTGGGTAGTACTGATGGTGTTGTTTTGCTCAAGCGGTTTTTCTCAAAACCTTGTGAAAAGCAGCTTTGATAAAGCCAATCTGACATATACATTTACTTTTCAAAATGAATATAATTATCCCATTTATGTCATTAAAGTGGGCGCCATCGGGCAGATCAACTTTGGTGATCTGAGATGCCCTCCCTCCAAATGGGTGCCTGACCCGATAGCAGACTATACGGTTTTTTTGCCTCCCGTTTCCGATACGGTTTTTATCAATACTGTACCTGTAAAGACAATATATCCAAGGCAAACCGTAACCTTTTCGGTTGCAATCATTCCACCGGTCGCCTCAGCCTGTGACGCCTGGGCGATTGATGTTTCCGCTCTCGTTAAATTCCATTTCGGATACACTTTTCAGTCTTCTGCAGAATTGGTAATGAGCCAGGACATTGAAAGCCTTGCAGTGAATCCATACTCTGATCAGGAGCTCATCAGCATGATCAACAGTTCCGACCCTACCGGGAAAGTGGATGCCATCCGGAAACTGAAATTTTCAGGAATGGATAAGCAAATTCTTGCCAATCATCTCAGGGCCAGGCTTAAGGACAGGGATATACATGTCAGGATTGCTGCAACTCTTGCCATAAAAGATTTAAAAATCTCCACCCTTAACGATGAACTCATCTCCAATCTTTTTTCCTCCACGGAATACGAAGAAAGACTGATCCTTATACAGGTCTTTGGTAAAATGAAAGATCCTGCCCTGGTCGATCCACTGATCAGCAGGATATTAAACGGTGATACCGTAGAAGCCGGATTGGCCTCAAAGTCCCTCATTGATATGAATTTGGTTGAAGTGTGCAATAAAGTCAGGTTTTTGTTACAAAAACACGAAATCTGGGCGGGAGGGTCGGCCGTTGAAAAGAACAAGCTTCTCAACCTCACCCGCATCGTTATCCGATACAGGGATATGGCAAGCATTCCGATCATTAAGAAGCTTTTGGTGAGTCAGGCTTCAGCTATTGATATCAAGCATAATCTGTTGATGGACATCGCCTCCCTGATTGAAAAATACCAGGTGGTGAAAGATGCCTTTGTCATTAGTTTCCGCGATCTCATCGTGTCATTCCTGAACAATAAGGATGACTTTGTCAGGTATAATGCGTTGAATCTTTACTGTGCAAGTGATGCCGAAACAAAGGAAAAATCAAAGGTGATCAGGAAAGCCCTGAAGGATACGGAATACCATATTCAATGCAGGGCTGCAGTGTGGGCCGGCGAACTCGGTTTCAGCGAATTTGTCGGCGATATGCAGGTGATGTGCCAGGCAGCCGAAGGACCGGAATATACCGAAATCTGTGAAGCCCTTATAAAATTAAATGCAGGTAAAAACTGATATTTTTCCATAAACCCATTCAGTCATGTTGAGTTGCTGAATGAACTGTTTTTTTAGTTTTCGAACATTATGCCATTACTTGCCTTGTTTGTGGTATGTGGTGCATTTTTGAGCAACTCCCCGTTATTTGCTTCCCACAGGCATGATACGGTAAGGGTTGTATTTTATAATGCAGAGAACCTGTTTGACATAGTGGATGACCCCTTTACATCGGATGATGAATTTACAGAAGAAGGCTTAAGACACTGGAATAATTACAGGCTTTACCGGAAACTGAATAACCTTGCCAAAACACTGCTGGCCGCCGGAGGATGGACCCCTCCCGGATTGATTGGCTTATGCGAAACGGAGAACCGGCTGGTTCTGGAAAAACTGATCCATCATACTGCCCTCGGTAATATTGATTACCGCATTATTCATCACGAGGGCCCTGACCCACGCGGGATTGATGTAGCTCTTCTTTACAGGGAAAGCATGTTTGTTCCTGATACGGTTATCCCTCTGGAGCAAAAGTTCCCGGGCGACGAACTGAAGAAAACAAGGGAAATACTGTATGTCAAAGGTGTTTTATGCTCCACCGACACAGTCCATGTGTTTGTGAATCACTGGCCTTCAAAATACGGGGGAGTGGCCCAGACTCAACCCTTGAGAAATTGGGTTGCAAACACTTTGCGACGGCTTGCCGATTCAGTGTTGAAAGCGGTTCCCTCTGCCCACATTGTAATTATGGGTGACCTTAATGATAATCCATCATCCGAAAGTGTGGCCGGTTACCTTAAAGCCAGGGAAGACAGCGCTGACTGCCAGACACCCGGGCTCAGGAATCTTATGTATCCATACAGGAATGAGTTCAACAGGGGTACTCATAAATTTCATGAACACTGGGAAATCATTGATCACATAATAGTATCCCCCGGGTTGATTTGCCCTAACAGCAGCATACGTGTTGCGGGCAGGAGGGCATATATTTTTGAGGCTCCCTTTCTGCTGATAAAAGATGAGAAGTTCCTCGGCCATAAACCCAACCGGACCTTTTCAGGGCCAAAATACCTGGGAGGATACAGCGACCACCTTCCGGTGTACATTGACCTGATCATAAACAGTGAAGAATGACCCTGAGGAGCGCCGGAACTCCGGCTATCCGAAACGGATCACTTTGATGGGAGCAATCCTGGCAACGATATATGAAGGCAAAACAAGAAGGAAACTACAAAAAATGAAAGTGGTCAGGTTCAGTAAAAAAAGGTTTCCAAAGCTCATTTCCACAGGGACGGTTGCAACATAATACGACTCCTGGTCCAGTTTTAAAAAACCTGTTGTCATTTGTAAATAGCATAGCCCTGCCCCTGCAAGGTTGCCCCAAAGCATGCCCTTGCCAATAATATAAAATGCATTTAGTAACATGATGTTTCGGATGTTTCTGTTTTCTGCCCCCAGCGCCTTAAGTATCCCGATCATATTCGTGCGTTCCAGAATAAGTACCAGCAAGGTGGAGATCATTGTTATTCCTGAAACGCATAACATCAGTACAATGATGACGATGGCATTCATGTCATGCAGGTCAAGCCAGTCAAAGATTTGCGGATACAATTCTTTAACGGTTTTAATATCTGTATCCCTGCCGGTCGCCTGATACATCTCTGCAGCGACTTTATCCAAATCCCTGAAATCAGATAAAAAAACCTCTACTGCGCTTGCTTCATCCTCTTTCCAGTTATTCAGCTTTCGAATTTGCCGGATGTCACATAAAACATATAATCTGTCGAAATCTTCAAGTCCTGTATGGAATATTCCTGATATCGTGAATTTTCTCCCTCTCGGAACCGGTTCATCGTTCAGGATGAAGTACATACGGAAAGTATCGCCTGTTTTGAGGTTCAACCTTCCGGCAGTAGTACGTGAAATCAGCGCCGCATCCGATGCAATGGTGTCGTTCAGTTCAAATGCATTGCCATCTGTCATCTTATCATTGAAATATGTCCAGTCGAAATCCCTGCCGATCCCTTTCAGGATAACGCCTTCAATCTCATCCTCCGTTTTTATGATGCCTGTCGTGCCGGCAACCACCTGGACATGCCCGACTCCTTTCACCAGGTAAATATCACTGATAAATGCAGAATCTGCCTTGAATGGCATGGTTTTGTAAGACATGTTCAGATCATACGGGGATATAAGAATATGAGCGCTGAACCCGGTCACTTTTTCCCTGACTTTGCTTTTAAATCCGGACACCACGGCCACAGATACAATCATGGCAGTGAGGCCCAGAAAGACACTGAAAACAGCCAGCCTGACAATCGGTTTGGAAAATCCGGCACCGTTTGTCTTTAAATATCGTTTTGCTATGAAAAAGTCAAAGTTCAAGGAAAATGTTTATTAATATTGCAAAGTTACTCATTTGGAAAAAGCATGCATGATAAAATGGAATAAAATGGTTTTCCTGCCTTTAGTGATGTCTATAGGTTTTCAGGCTTCCTGCACATCACGCGTGCAGAATGATGCCGATGCAGCCGGTATAATCCCGGGGGCTGAAAGGACAGAGGAGTATTTTTCGGTGTTGCAGGGAAAAACTCTGGCTTTGGTGACCAATCACACTTCCCTGGTTGCCGGGGTGCACCTGGTGGACACATTGAGGAATTCCGGGTTTGCTGTTGCAAAAATATTTTCTCCCGAGCATGGCTTCAGGGGAGATGCCGGAGCTGGGGAGAAGATCAGCAGCGGGTTCGATCCGGTTACCGGTCTGCCTGTGATCTCACTGTATGGCAGTAAGCGTAAGCCTTCCGCATCTGATCTGGAGGGAACAGATCTGCTTGTTTTTGACTTGCAGGACGTGGGTGTAAGGTTTTACACCTATGTCTCAACCTTAAGTTATGTGATGGAAGCATGTGCTGAACTATCCATTCCCGTTCTGTTGCTCGACCGTCCCAATCCCAACGGCGATTTTGTTGACGGACCCGTTCTTGAGAAGGCTTTTTCTTCATTTGTGGGGCTGCATCCCGTTCCGGTGGTTCATGGGATGACCTTAGGTGAATATGCGCTTATGATCAACGGTGAAGAATGGCTGAAAGACAGGGTTAAAGCCGGCCTCACCATTGTTAAAGTTGGAAATTATGAGCACTCCGGCAGGTATTGTCTTCCGGTGAAACCTTCTCCCAACCTGCCCAACATGGCTTCCGTTTACCTGTACCCCTCCCTTTGTTTTTTTGAAGGAACCATCATCAGTGTAGGAAGGGGCACGGAAACTCCTTTCCAGATTATCGGTCATCCGGATTATATGCCGGGCGTTTATGTCTTTACCCCGCGATCAATTCCCGGAGGGGCCCTGACACCCAAATACCAGGATACAACCTGCTATGGCATCAACCTCATTTCTTTTTCTGAGGGCATTGTTCAAAAGGAACGAAGGATACATTTATCCTGGCTTTTCCAAATGTATTCATATTTTAAGGCATCCGGCGATTTCTTCACTTCGTATTTCGATTACCTGGCGGGAACCGCAGATTTGCGGAATCAGATCATAAGCGGACGTACCGGGGACGAAATACGGGCTTCGTGGCAGGAGGGTCTGGAAAAATTTAAAAAGATCCGCCGGAAATATCTGCTTTATCCTGATTTTGAATAACTTTATCTTAAAATGAAATATACAATGTTAAAAAACTATTTTGCATTTTCATGCCTCCTTGTTTGTTTGATAAGCATGGCCCCGGCCATAGCACAGGATGTAAATTCAGACTCTTTGTTCGGGGAAAGAGGCGAGTTGTATTTTGATTTTTCAGTTCAGTCAGAAAAAGAGATTCATGAGTTATCAGGGATCATTTCTCTGGATAAGGTGGAAGGATTATCGGTCAGGGCAAATGCAAACCAAAAGGAATTTGAAGTTTTTCTGGAAATGGGAATCCCTTTTGTGATTTCTGATCCTCCCACTCAGGGTTTTGACCCTGTCATGAAGAAGGATATCGTGGTAGACGAAATCAAGGCATGGGATTTTTATCCTACTTATGAGGGATATGTTTCAATGATGTACCAGTTTCAGGCCCTCTATCCCCAGTTGTGCCAGGTATTCAGCATCGGACAGTCCGTACAGGGACGTGAATTGCTGGTGGCCAGAATATCCGATAATGCAGGAACAGATGAAAATGAGCCTGAGTTTCTTTATACATCTTCCATACATGGCGATGAACTGACGGCTTACGTGCTGATGCTCCGGCTGATCGATTACCTTCTGACAAATTATGGTGTGAATCCGCGTATTACCGGATTCGTGGACCATCTTGAGATTTACATCAATCCTCTGGCCAACCCGGATGGCACCTATGCCGGCGGCAACAACACGGTGAGCGGCGCCACCAGGAGAAATGCCAATTATGTTGACCTGAACCGCAATTATCCTGATCCTGAAGACGGACCCCATCCGGATGGCTACGCATGGCAGCCTGAAACCGTAGCATTTATGAATTTTGCAGAGAACAGGGACTTCGTTTCAGGGGCTAATTTTCACGGAGGGGCAGAAGTTTGCAACTATCCATGGGATACATGGCCCACCCTTGCCGCAGATGACGACTGGTGGATACTTGTTTGCAATGAATATGCAGATACCGCCCAATACTACAGCCCTCCCGGATATCTTGACGATTTCGGCACCGGTATCACCAACGGATATCAATGGTATACCATCTCCGGCGGCAGGCAGGATTATATGAATTACTTCAGGCAATGCAGGGAGTTCACCATGGAGATATCTTCGGTTAAAACCCCTCCTGCCAATCAGTTGAATGCTTTCTGGGGCTATAACTACCGCTCGTTCCTTAATTTTATCGGGCAAACCCTCTATGGTGTGCAGGGCACAGTGACGGATTCGGTGACGGGTCAGCCATTGTTGGCCGAAATATATGTGCTGAACCATGAAGCAGACAGTTCATGGGTTTACTCTTCACTTCCTGCGGGCAATTACTGCAGGCTTCTCCATCAGGGTACCTACAATATCAGATACTCAGCCCCCGGTTATTTTCCGAAGACGATTGAAAATGTTCAGGTAATGAACCATCAGCCTGTTTTTCTTGACGTTGAACTTGTCGCAGCAACATTGATCGCCGACTTCACTGCCAGCGCCACCTCTGTTCCGGTAGGGGCTTCTGTGGATTTCACCGATTTAAGCTTTGGAAATCCGGTGAGCTGGCAATGGACATTCGAGGGAGGGGTGCCCGGCACATCATCACAGCAAAATCCTTCAAATATCGTATATCCCCAGGCAGGTACCTTCAATGTTTCATTAACGGTAAGTAACGGAACGGTCAGTCATACCACTGTAAAAACCGGTTATATTACAGTCAGCGAGGAACTCATTATGTCGAACAACACCATCACCACTTGTTCAGGGACATTTTACGACTCAGGCGGCCCCTCCGGGAATTATTCCAATTATGAAGACTTCGTGATGACGATTTTTCCCGCTGCGGTGAATGGAAAAATAACTGCCGTTTTCACTTCTTTTCACCTTGAGTATCATTCAAATTGCAATTATGACTGGCTTAAGATATATAACGGGAACAACACCAGCGCACCGTTATTGGGCACTTTTTGCGGTACCAATTCCCCCGGAACAATCGTTGCGTCAGGAGCTTCAGGCTCCCTGACCTTTTCATTCCATTCCGATTATTCAGTAACCGAACCGGGCTGGTCGGCCCTGATTTCCTGCCAGGCAGATCCTGTGGCACTTAACCTGAAAGTCTTGCTGCAAGGACCCTTTAACGGTACAGGCATGAATGTGTCACTTCAGGGGAACCCCTCTTTTCCTTTAACACAACCGTATAACACCCCGCCATGGAACTATACCGGCGCTGAGGCGGTTGCCTTCATCCCAAACAACCAGATAGTTGACTGGATACTTGTTGAATTACGCGATGCCGCTTCGCTACAGGAAGCGGTTCCCTCCACTGTCATTGGCAGAAAAGCCTGTTTTGTACTGGCTGACGGTTCTGTGACTGATCCTGACGGAGTTTCCTTACCTGAATTCATGGAGCCCTGGTATAGCGGATTATTTTGTGCCATCTGGCACCGCAACCATATCGGGATTATTTCTGCCAATTCATTGCAACAGTCAGGCGGATTGTATTCTTATGATTTCACCACAGGCGCCGGACAGGTGGCCGGAGGTGTGAACGGATATCGCCAGCTTGTCCCCGGAATCTGGGGCATGGCCGGTGGCGACGGAAATGCCGACGGCCAGGTGAACAATGTTGATAAAAATGATGTCTGGGCCCCTTCGGCAGGTCAGGGAGGATACATGTGCGGTGATTTCAATCTTGATGTGCAGGTGAACAACGGGGATAAGAACGACATCTGGGTGCCAAATACCGGCCTGGGATGCCAGGTCCCTGAGTGAGGATTTACCGGAACACGGTCCGTCAGTTTAAGCGGTCGGCTCAATGAAGGAGGATAAACCGGCCGGCCATCCAGGTTATCCGGGAAAATTGACATCTCTGATAAAAATTTCAAAGGAGCAGAGATGGGTTTGTCTGTTTCCTTTGCCATTCTGATTCCGGATCGAAGAAGATGTTATACCGCGAACGGGATAAATCCCGGCATCTCATTGTAAACAAACATGAGTGTCCGGAAAGGCAAAATCAGGTACCTCACTCCCTCGTAAAGAGATTGAAATCTGCGGATGGCCGATAATTTTTGGCAGATACCCCCGGTTCATAAGAATTCTGGATTTTCTACCGTTTGTTGTATAATTGAGCATAATTTTGCCTTTATGCATTTCATTTTCGAATTTTAGCAAAAATTTTGAAATAAACAGTCTTTTTTTTTGGAAAATTAAAAAATTTGATTAAATTTGGAGCATTATAGGAAGTTATACGGTGTAAATTGCAGTAATTAATGTAACTACGCTAATAAAGAATTCAGAATTATGAAACGTTCATTTTCTTTTAATCTGAATCCTTATAGTTATTTAATGTCGTCATGTCATCCGTTTATTCAAACGGGGAGTACATTTTATATACTTATGAGACCTGTTCTTCAAAGGTCTTTCAGAACAATTATATCAAAAACAGTTTTAATTCATTAAATTTTCATCTTATGAAAAAGCTATTTACGTTTTTATTATTAATTGCTGCCATTGGTTTAAGCGCTCAGTCCTATACTGAAGCGTACTTTTCCAATGCAGGAAACCCCGGGGGTTTAAATACCGATGGGGATGCAACAACCACAGGCTGGACTGCGATAACAGCAGGTAGTCAGGCCACCAATACCTGGTCTACATTTGTTATTATGCCTTTTACCTTTGATTTTTTCGGGACACCTGTTACAAGGTTTAAGGTTAGTCAAAACGGACTGGTAACATTCGACATTACTGCGCCCGATCCGCCTGCCAATGCCAATACGACTCTTCCGGCGGCATCTTTGCCGGTGAGCACCATTGCCATGTTCTGGGATGAGTTTACACTTACTCCTCCCACCGGATCCAATGACATTGTATACTGGAAGGTGTTCGGCACTGCGCCAAACCGTCAGCTTTGGATCAGGTATCATTCTTTTGAGGTTTCCGGTTACTCGTTTGCCTATTGGGCATGTGCTCTTGAGGAAACCACCAATAAAGTGTATATTGTGGATATGAGCTACCGTAGTGGTTCGGGCGGGGCAACCGTGGGATTACAGCAAAACGGAACCAATGCAGTGATGGCTGCCGGATCACCCAACATATTGTTCAATTCCGGAGGCAGTGGAAATGCTGACAATGATTATTGGGAGTATACTCCTCTTGCGACTGGTGCGCCTTACCCGCCGTCCAACCCGAATCCTGTATCCGGAGCCATGGGTGTGCCTTACAACGGGACATTGACCTGGGACTGGGGCCTCGATTCCGATACCTATGATCTATGGCTCGGACCTGCAGGCGCCATGGTACAGGTTGTCACAGGAGGAGCAGTTGCCTATCCCTCAGGCAGTTACGCTTACAGCCTTAATCCCATCACGGATTATGAATGGCAACTGATCATTTACAACAGTAATAAAGCAACCACCAACGGCCCCGTATGGAACTTCCAGACAGCCTGTTCCTCCATCACCACTTTCCCGTGGATGGAATCTTTTGAAAACGCGGGAGCAATACCCAATTGCTGGCTTCAGGATCCTGCCAACACCGAAAACTGGCTTTTCGCTACAACCATGACATACGCTGCCGTTTCGGACCATACCACAGGCACAGGATATTTTGCCACTATCGACGACTCATCGCCCTATGCCGCCATACCCTCCGGGCTGATCTCACCTGTTTATGATGTAACCTTAATTTCCAATCCTGCTTTGAATTTCTGGTATTGGATTGGAAGGGGAAACGCCGGCCCATCCTACATCGAAGTTGAAGTATGGGACGGAACTGCCTGGCAAAACACCGGACTCCATCTCACTGAAAACAATCAATGGGATCAGGTTTTTGTGAATCTGCTTCCTTATTCAAATGCAAATCTTAAGATTCGTTTTCTGGCTTATGAAAACACTGCAGGCTTTAACTGCGACCTTGCCATTGATGATGTTGAAGTATTCAATGCCGTTGTTGGCGATTTGACCGGTGTTGTAAGGGATGCTTCCCTCAATCCGATTGCAGGCGCTGTTGTCGATTGCGATGGCAATGTTTCCCCCCCGACGGGAGTGGATGGAATTTACCTTGTGCCGGGGATACTGGTCGGGACCTATGATGTGTCATGCACAGCTCCCGGATATAACCAGGCAATTGTTAACGGCGTCGTCATCAACCAGGGGCTTAATACACTTGACTTTACACTCACAGCCCCGACAATGACTGTAACGCCATCTCTTATCAGCGTTGATGTTTATCCCGGTTTTACAGCCGCATCCACAATTACCATTACAAACAATGGTAACGGGCCGCTTAACTTTACCGGATCTTTGACCTACCTTACTGAAGAAACGCCCAATCTGAGTTTTGAAGAAGTACAGGCCACAGCTCCAGCTGACCCGGGTGTTGAATCAGCGCCGACAGCCACGGTAATGAAGGGCGGTATCGACAACAAAGCGATCTGGGATGTAAGTTTTGCCTTCAATGCCAACGAAGGGGCACAGCCCGGCATTGAAACCGACGGACAGTATATCTATACCTCCACCTGGTCGGCTTCCTTTACCACGCCTTACTGGTTCCACCAGTAT
>JAFGME010000262.1 GCA_016927695.1 Bacteroidales bacterium | reverse complement strand
TTGGTAAGCACCACGCCGTCATAATCCAGCCTGTCGTTAAATGCTTTGGCAGTATTCACAGCATCCTGACCCGTCATGGCATCCACCACAAACAATATCTCGTGCGGATTTACTGCATTTTTCACGGCAGAAATCTCGTCCATCATCTGTTCATCAATGGCAAGACGCCCGGCAGTGTCTATGATGACCACATTATATCCGTATTCCTTTGCATGAGCAACGGCATTTTTAGCGATTTTAACCGGCGCCAGGTTACCATCTTCTGTGTAAACCTCAACATCCACCTGGCTTCCAAGCACTTTGAGCTGTTCGATGGCAGCCGGTCTGTACACGTCGCCCGCCACCAGCAGTGGTTTTCTGCCCCTTTTGGATTTAAGCAGGTTGGCAAACTTGGCTGAAAATGTTGTTTTACCCGACCCCTGTAGTCCGGCGATAAGCACAATGGCCGGATTACTTTTGATGTTGACGTCTACGAAGTTGTTTCCCATCAGTTGGGTGAGCTCATCATGGACAATCTTGATCATGAGCTGGCCCGGAGAAACCGAAGTAAGGATTTTTTGTCCTAACGCCTTTTCCTTCACTTCATCGGTAAACTGCCTGGCAATCTTATAGCTGACATCGGCATCAAGCAGCGCTTTCCGAATTTCTTTCAGGGTTTCCGCTACATTGATTTCGGTAATGTGGCCCTGCCCTTTAAGTATCTTAAATGACCGTTCTAACCTGTCGGATAAACTTTCAAACATATTGTTGTCTTTTTTCGGGGCACAAAGGTAGCTCTTTTTGAATAAGCCAATTCATCCCGGGCATTGTTATTTTCATAACAAATAACCCTGATTTTCTTTTTTTTGTGATTAAGATTTATAATTTTGCCCGCTTGGTTACTGTAAATACAAACTTAATGCAATTTCTTAAGATATGATAACAGACGACTTTACCGGCAGGCATATCGGACCGGATGCAGATGACATTGAAGCCATGCTGAAAAAAACGGGATGCAGTTCCCTTGAAGAGCTTATCGACCAGACTGTGCCTTCATCCATAAGGCTGAAAGAACCCCTTAAACTTCCCAAAGGCATCAATGAGTACGAATACTTATGCCATCTCCGGCAGCTGGCATCAAAAAACAAAATCTATAAAACCTACATCGGGCTCGGGTATTACAACACCATTACTCCCGGTGTTATTCTGCGCAATGTACTTGAGAACCCGGGCTGGTACACTTCATACACCCCTTATCAGGCAGAGATTTCGCAGGGCAGGCTGGAAGCATTGCTTAATTTCCAGACCATGATCAGCGACCTCACTGCCATGCCGGTAGCGAATGCTTCTCTTCTGGATGAGGGGACGGCTGCGGCAGAGGCAATGATCATGTTATTCAATACCAGGCCAAAGGAGCAGGTTAAAGCTGAAGCCGTGCACTTTTTCGTTTCTGAGGGTGTATTCCCCCATACCCTTGATGTTTTAAAAACGCGGGCATGGCCTCTGGGAATCAAAATCGTTACCGGGGATTGGAAAGAATTCACCCCCGGTGAAAAATTCTTCGGTGTAATGCTTCAATACCCCGACCAGTTCGGGAATGCGGGAGATTTCGAGCGGCACATCAAAAGCTGGAAGGAAAAAGGAGTCCCGACGGCTGTGGCGGCCGACCTTCTGAGCCTTACCATACTCACCCCTCCGGGTGAATGGGATGCCGATATCGTGGTGGGTTCATCGCAGAGGTTTGGAATCCCAATGGGCTTCGGTGGCCCTCACGCAGGTTTCTTTGCTACCACAGAAAAATACAAAAGGAGTATACCCGGGCGCATCATTGGTATTTCAAAGGATGCCTCAGGTAACCCGGCATTCAGGATGGCCCTTCAAACCCGTGAACAGCATATCAAAAGGGAAAGAGCAACCTCCAATATCTGCACTGCCCAGGCCCTGCTGGCCATCATGGCCGGTTTATATGCCATGTATCATGGCCCGTGCGGGCTTAAAAGAATTTCGGAGGATATCCACCGGAATGCCGTTTTGCTGAGCAATGAACTTTTAAAATACGGTTTCACCAACATCAATGAGCATTATTTCGATACGCTATATGTAAAACTGCCTGAAAAAGCCGATGTGGCCCGGTTCAGGATGCTTGCCCTCAAAAACGAAATGAATTTCAGATATTTCGATAACACGGCAATCGGAATAAGCCTCGATGAAACAACAAGCCTCAGGGATGTTGAAATGATCCTGAGAATTATTGCTGCTTTTAACAGCAAACCTTTCAGGGAAATTTCAGGGTTGCCCGTTAATCCGGAGGTAATCCCGGAAAAATTACAAAGGAAAACCCCGTATCTGACCCATGAAATTTTCAACTCCTGCCACTCTGAAACAGAGATGATGAGGTATCTTAAAAAACTTGAGAACAAGGATCTTGCTCTGAACAGAACCATGATCCCATTGGGATCCTGCACCATGAAACTGAACGCGGCGGCAGAGATGTTTCCTCTAAGCTGGCCTGAATTTGCCGGGATTCACCCTTTTGTACCCGGAGAGCAAGCTGAAGGATACCTTGAGATGATACGGAAACTGGACGAATACCTGTGTGAGATAACAGGATTCAGGGCCATCTCCTTCCAGCCCAACAGTGGCGCCAGCGGGGAATACACAGGGCTTCTTCTGATTAAACGATACCTGGAAAGCAATGGAATGTCGCACCGTGACATTTGCCTTATCCCTGCATCAGCACATGGCACCAATCCGGCCAGCTCGATTATGGCAGGTTTTCAGGTTGTCGTTGTAAAAAGCGATGAAAGTGGCAATATTGACATCAACGATCTTCAGGCCAAAGTATCGGAATATGCCTCCAGTCTGGCTGCACTGATGGTCACATATCCCTCAACGCACGGTGTTTATGAGGAAGACATCAAGGAGATCATCGAAATGGTGCATAAGGCAGGGGGCCAGGTTTATATGGATGGCGCCAACATGAATGCCCAGGTAGGCATAACCAACCCCGGCATTATCGGGGCCGACGTGTGCCATCTCAACCTGCATAAAACGTTTGCCATTCCACACGGCGGAGGTGGACCCGGCGTCGGACCGGTGGGTGTTGCCGCACATCTTGCGCCATTTCTGCCTGGTCATACTTTGGTAAAAACAGGCGGCAAAAAAGCCATTTCGGCAGTATCTTCGGCACCTTTCGGAAGCGCTATGATACTTCCGATATCATACGGATATATCAAATTGCTGGGAGGGGAAGGATTGCTCCGGTCCACACAGGTGTCGATCCTTAATGCCAATTATCTGAAATCTTCCCTTGCAGGCACCTACCAGATACTTTACACAGGAAAAAACGGAAGGGTTGCTCACGAAATGATCCTGAATTGTAATGAGTTTTCGAAAACAGCCGGCATCAGCGTTTCGGACATTGCAAAACGGTTGATGGACTATGGGTTCCATGCCCCGACAGTGGCTTTTCCGGTGCACGGCACACTCATGGTTGAGCCGACCGAAAGCGAACCTCTGAATGAATTAAACAGGTTTATTGATGCCATGATCAAGATCAGGCAGGAAATAGCGGACATTGAAAATGGCAATGCGGACAAAGAAAACAACGTGATCAGAAACGCCCCGCACACGGCAGACATGGTATGCTCCGACGAATGGGATTATCCATACTCCAGGCAAAAGGCCACCTTTCAGGGCACGGAAGACAAAAACACCAAATACTGGCCCCCGGTGACAAGAATTGATGATGCTTTTGGCGATCGAAACCTGGTTTGCACATGTTACTCATTTACTGAGGATTAGAAAAGGTTTAAAACATTACGGGATTTTTCCGGCTATTTTCTATCTTGTGCAAACAATATTTGTTATACTTTTGCACTTAGATGTATATAAGTATAATTTTGTTAAAAATAATGATTTAAGGAATGGATACTCATGAAGTTTTTACGGCTTTGGAAACCAAAATCCGTAAACTGCTTCAAAAGTATTCAGAACAATTGGAACTGAATGAGTTGTTTAAAATAAAAGAAAAAGAACTGACTCTGACAGTTGCTAATCAACAACAAATAATAAAAGATCTGAAAAAGGAAATTGAAGCTTTGAAAATTGCCGGTTTTATGGGTAAAGAAGAAGACAACCGGGAAATCAAAGAAAAAATTGACGATCTTTTGCGGGAAATTGACAGTTGTTTAGTGGTTTTAAAAAGGTAATCAACGGGATTTACAATGTAAATGGATGATTTTACAATTACGGTCAGTATAGCTGACAGGTCATACAGGATAAAGATACAAAGGGATAAGGAAGAATTAATAAGGTATGCAGCGAAATCCGTCAATACATCCGTTCAAAAGTATGCAGAAAACTACGCTTATTCAGACAAGCAGGACTTGCTTGCCCTCACTGCCCTGGAGTTTGCTTCGGGGTTAAAGGGAAAGGAAAGTGAGTTTGCCGAGCAGGAAG
>JAFGME010000261.1 GCA_016927695.1 Bacteroidales bacterium | reverse complement strand
GCCAACCGCGGAGAAATTGCCGTCAGGATAATGCGGACATGCCGGGAGATGGATATTGTTTCTGTAGCAGTGTACTCAGATGCTGACCGGAGGTCAATGCATGTAAGATATGCAGATGAAGCGTACCATATTGGGCCTTCACCGTCAAATGAGAGTTATCTCTGCATTGATAAGATCATACAAGCTGCTAAGGAGGCCAAAGCAGATGCTATCCATCCGGGATACGGCTTTTTATCTGAAAATGCTTCATTTGCCGAAAGATGTGCAAAAGAAGGGATCATTTTCATCGGCCCTTCACCGTATGCTATTTCCACTATGGGAGACAAAGTTACCGCCCGTAAAACCATGATTCAGGCTGGTGTTCCGGTCATCCCGGGCACTTCTGAAATCATTTCCGATGAAGGTGCGGCCCTGGAAACAATAAAAGGGCTTGGCCTGCCTGTAATGATCAAAGCTTCAGCTGGCGGGGGAGGCAAAGGGATGAGGCTGGTCACAAAAGAAGAAGAAATACCGGATGCCATCCGGGCAGCTAAGTCTGAAGCAAAATCCTCCTTTGGAAATGATGCCGTATACATTGAAAAATACATTTCATCCCCACATCATATTGAATTTCAAATACTTGCCGACAAACACGGCAACACAATACATCTTTTCGAAAGAGAATGTTCCATTCAGCGAAGGCACCAGAAACTGATCGAAGAAACCCCCAGCCCCCTTCTCACACCTGAGGTCAGGGAGGCGATGGGCAGATATGCCGTTGCTGCCGCTGCCGCAGTGAACTACGAGGGCGCCGGCACAATCGAATTTATAGCAGACAACAACCTCAACTTTTACTTCCTGGAAATGAATACACGCCTGCAGGTGGAACATCCCATTACCGAAAGGGTCACCGGTATTGACCTTGTCAGGGAACAGATCAACATCGCCAATGGCCTTCCCTTATCCTACAAACAGGAGGAAATATTCCAGGACGGCCACGCCATTGAATGCAGGATATATGCAGAAGACCCCGACTTCAACTTCATACCCAGCCCCGGCAGGATCATGCACATCACCGAACCTTTGGGTTTTGGGGTAAGGCATGATGGCTATGTTTATGAAGGCTATGAAATCCCCATCTTTTACGATCCCCTGATTTCCAAGCTTATAATTTGGGGAAAAACCAGGGAAGAGGCCATCCGCAGAATGAAAAGGGCTTTGTATGCCTACAAGATCACAGGGGTAAAAACCAGTATCAAGTTCCTCGAAAGGATTATGAACACCCCCGGATTTGTCAGCGGGAACTACAACACCCATTTTATTGAGGAGAATCTGAGTTTCCTGATGGACCGCGATAAATGTGAGGGCGACTGCCAGGCTATGGCCATCATTGCAGCCTTTTACGATTACACCTTAAGGCTCAGGGAAGCCTCAAAAACGCTTCATCCGGGAGAAAAAACAAGTGCCTGGAAGTCATGCGGCAGGAAAAATAACCTTCAAAGATTATAAATTCTACAGCTTATGGCATTGGAAATCAACATTGACGGAAAATCGGTCAGCATCGAACTGTTGAACGAAACGGGCAACAGGATGAAATACAGGGTAGATGGTAAAGTGTATGACGTTGACCTTGTAATGGTTGAAAATGGCGTATATTCCATATTATATAACAACAAGTCGTATAATGTTGAACTGATTCAGGGTAAAAAACCCAAAACCTATATCATCAATACCCTTTATAATTCATATAACATTGACATATTAGACGCTGAAGCAAAATATCTGAACAGCCGGCAGCATGACCACCTGCACGAAGATAACATCATTAGTACGCCCATGCCAGGAAAAGTGGTCAGAATACTTGTGAAAAAAGGCGATAAAGTCAGGGCGGGGCAAACTGTTATCATCGTATCTGCTATGAAAATGGAAAGCGAATTCAGAGTAAAAAAAGACAGGATCATAAGAGATATTCTGGTCAATGAAGGGGACACCGTGGATGGGAACCAACCCCTGATAAAAATTGAGTAATTGTAATCATTGTTTCCTATAAAGAACATCAAAATGTCGTCAGAAGAAAAATACAGGCAATTTCAGGAAAAACATGAGCAGGCCGAATTGGGCGGAGGGCAGGAAAGAATCGAAAGGCAGCACAATGCAGGCCGTAAAACTGCCCGCGAAAGGATAAAAGATCTGCTTGATCCCGACACCTTTGTTGAAACAGACAGGTTTGTTACACACAGGGCCACCGATTTCGGGATGGAAAAAAACAAGATCCTTGGCGATGGAGTTGTTTCGGGATATGGTAAAGTTGATGGAAGGCTGGTTTATGTTTTTGCCCAGGACTTTACTGTTTTTGGCGGCACCCTGAGCAGGGCCAATGCAGATAAAATCGTGAAAATTATGCAACTGGCGATGAAAATGGGGGCGCCTGTCATCGGGCTGAATGATTCCGGAGGCGCACGCATACAGGAA
This sequence comes from Bacteroidales bacterium, assembly GCA_016927695.1. Classification (GTDB taxonomy): domain Bacteria; phylum Bacteroidota; class Bacteroidia; order Bacteroidales; family JAFGHD01; genus JAFGHD01. Next base: position 2,589 of record JAFGME010000261.1, on the reverse strand, counting down.
GGAGTGGAAAGCCTGGCCGGTTATGCGGATATTTTTTATCTTAACACCATCTCTTCAGGGGTCATTCCACAGATTTCCGCCGTATTGGGGCCCTGTGCAGGCGGAGCCGTGTATTCACCTGCAATCACAGACTTTATCCTGATGGTTAAAAACACAAGCTATATGTTTGTTACCGGCCCCGATGTGATTAAAACAGTGACCCACGAAGAGGTTACCAAAGAGGATCTTGGGGGCGCCATGACACATAATACGAAAAGCGGTGTGGCGCATCTTATCGCCGACGATGATGAACATGCCATGATGATGCTCAGGGAGTTGCTTAGTTTTCTCCCTTCAAACAACCTGGAGGATCCCCCGGTTAAACCATGCACCGACAACATCCGCCGGGAGGATGAAAAACTTCAGACCATAGTACCCGATGACCCGAACAAACCTTATGATATGAAGGAAATCATCACTACGGTGGTGGACGATCACAACTTTTTTGAGATCATGCCCTATTATGCGCAGAATATCATTACAGGATTCGGCAGATTTGATGGAAAGCCGGTTGGGATTGTGGCCAACCAACCTGCGAATTTAGCCGGCGTACTGGATATAAACTCTTCCATAAAAGCAGCCAGGTTTGTCAGGTTTTGTGACGCATTTAATGTTCCCCTGGTTACCTTTGTGGATGTACCCGGATTTCTTCCCGGGACTGCACAGGAGTTCGGGGGCATTATCAAGCATGGGGCTAAATTACTATTTGCATTTGCTGAAGCCACAGTGCCGAAAATAACTGTTATTACTAGAAAATCTTATGGGGGTGCATACACTGTCATGGCCAGCAAACATATTGGTGCAGACGCAAACTTCGCCTACCCGACTGCTGAAATTGCCGTTATGGGTCCGGAAGGAGCTGTAAGCATCATCTTCAGGGATAAACTTGGTGAAGAAGAGAAAAAAACGGCAGTAGAAGACTATAAGAACACCTTTGCAAGCCCATACAAAGCTGCGGCCTTAGGCTACATTGACGAAATAATTTATCCCAGGCAAACCCGCTATAAAATCATTCAGGCTCTTGAAATGACCAACAATAAAAGCAAAGCAAACCCTCCCAAAAAACACGGGAACATTCCTTTGTAATGATCAGAAAAATTGTTGTATTGCTATCGTTCAGCGGTCTTTTCTTCAAGGTCTTTTTGATGTGTTTCCAATTGAAGAATGGTATCCCTCAAGACCCTTTCTGTCTTCTGTATTAACAGGGAAATCTCTTCTTTGCCCGTATTCTGTCTCCCTAAGCTTACTATCCGGTCTAAGTCCGCTATGAGCGTGTGTATCCCAAATACGCTGACTGAACTTTTAAGATTGTGGGCCACTTTGGCCACCTTCTCAAGGTCATTCTTTTCAAACAGGTCATCAAGCTGGGCCAATAACTCAGGTGTTGAATGATTGAAAACCCTGATCATATTGATTATAGCTTCCTTATCCCCATCAAGCATTTCGCTGAGTTTGGAAAGATCAAAGTATATTTTTTCCACCATACAGGCCATTGTTAACTGAAACCACTGCCACAGATTTAACAATATTTATACCATAAAACTAACTCATTGCATATCTGTTTTTTAGATGGATTAACGAAAATAATTATTCTCAATATGAAAACATAGATTCTATTTTTTGAATAATCCGTAAGGTGAGGTCAGTAAGGTTTCGTCAGCCGCCATTGTTTTTCAACATTCTGTATATTGTTGATTTACCAATATCCAGCTTGTCGGCCACTGCCATAACGTTATTGTCGTATTTACTCAGGTAGAAATGGACTATCTTATTAACATATCCTTTCAGGGTGTCTTCTTCAAGCAGAAAATCACTTTTTACATTTGAAGAGTTAAAAGATATGTTATCTTCTTCAATAAAATCGGAATTGGCCATAACACAGGCCAGTTCAATGATTGCTTTCAATTCCCTCACATTGCCGGGATAGGTATATTTCATAAGCCTTGCCTGGGCCTTGGGAGATATCTGCAAACGCGGCATTTTATTTTCCCTGCAGAATTCTTCTGCAAAATATTTCGAAAGCAATAAAATATCATTTCCGCGATACCGCAACGGAGGTATCTCAATAGGAAGCCCAAGCAAACGGTAATACAGGTCCTCCCTGAAACTGCCTCTCTCCACCTCCTTTGAAAGATTTTTATTGGTGGCCACGATGAGCCTGGCATCAAATTTAATTGCTTTGCCGCCCCCAACGCGGTTGAGTTCTTTTTCCTGCAGAACGCGCAGCAACTTGGCCTGCATGTTGAGATCCATTTCAGCCACTTCATCCAGAAAAATGGTACCCTTGTTGGCCAGTTCGAAAATCCCGGTTTTCCGGCCTGCCGCCCCCGTAAAAGCGCCTTTTTCATACCCGAACAACTCACTCTCAATCAACTCGTTCGGAATCGCTGAAACGTTGATCGGAACAAAACTGAACCTGCGCCTGGGAGAATTATAATGAATGGCTTTGGCCACCAGTTCTTTTCCTGTTCCTGTTTCACCCGATATGGACACAGTGATATTTGTCCGGGTAGCCTTTTCAATCAGCTTAAAAATATGATTGATGGCAGG
>JAFGME010000260.1 GCA_016927695.1 Bacteroidales bacterium | reverse complement strand
TATCTCCTTCTCCCTGTTTTCTTATAGAAACCGTATTTTCACTTTCTTCCTTTTCTCCCACAATAAGCATATAAGGGATTCTGCGTAATTCGGCATCCCTTATTTTTCTTCCTGTCTTTTCGCTTCTGTCGTCAATCAGGGTGCGAATGTCGGAATTATTAAGGAAACTCAAAACTTTTTCCGCATATTTTTGGTATTTATCGCTGATAGGCAATATGATTGCCTGATCCGGGGCCAGCCACAACGGGAAACGTCCGGCGGTATGTTCGATCAAAACAGCGACAAACCTCTCCATCGAGCCGAAAGGGGCCCTGTGGATCATCACCGGCCTGTGTTTTTCATTATCGCTGCCGGTGTATTCAAGTTCAAACCGCTCGGGCAGGTTATAATCCACCTGTATCGTTCCCAATTGCCATTTTCTGCCCAAAGCATCCCTCACCATGAAATCCATCTTGGGACCGTAGAATGCAGCTTCTCCGTATTCAATCACAGCTTCAAGGTTTCTTTCACGCGCCACTTCCATGATGGCGTTCTCGGCTTTCTCCCAATTCTCAATAGTTCCGATATATTTTTCATTATTGACCTGGTCACGCAGGGATATCTGTGTTATAAAATCCTTAAAATCAAGCGCTTTAAAAATCTTCATAACAATATCCATGACGCCCTTGAACTCATCCTTCACCTGATCAGGCGTACAGAAGATGTGTGCATCGTCCTGGGTAAAGCCCCTTACACGGGTTAATCCGTGCAATTCACCGCTTTGCTCATACCGGTAAACCGTCCCGAACTCAGAAAGGCGCAAGGGAAGATCCTTGTAAGACCTGGGCTTGCTTTTGTAAATTTCACAATGGTGGGGGCAGTTCATAGGTTTCAGGAAAAACTCCTCGCCCTCTATGGGTGTGCTGATGGGCCTGAAGGAGTCTTGTCCGTATTTCTGCAGATGGCCTGAAGTTCTGTAAAGTTCAACATTTCCGATATGCGGTGTGATGACCGGCAGGTATCCTGCTTCCTTCTGGGTTTGTTTCAGAAAGTTCTCAAGCCGTTCCCTGAGTTGGGCGCCTTTTGGAAGCCACAAAGGCAGTCCGAGCCCCACTTTCTGGGAGAAAGTGAACAGTTCCAGGTCTTTTCCTATGCGCCTGTGGTCTCTTTTCTTTGCTTCTTCCAGTTTTTCAAGAAACTCATCCAGTTCCTTCTTCTTTGGAAATGTGACGCCATAGATCCTTGTAAGTTGCTTCCTTTTTTCATCCCCCCTCCAGTAAGCGCCTGCAATACTAAGCAATTTGACGGCTTTAATCATTCCCGAATCCGGAAGATGGGGCCCGCGGCAAAGGTCGGTAAAACGGCCCGAGCGGTAAAAAGTGATCTTTCCATCATCAAGCTCACCAATAAGCTCTGTTTTATACTCATCCCCCTTTTCTCTGAAATACTTTAAAGCCTCTTCCTTAGAAACCTCCTGCCTGATGAAGGATTGTTTCTCCCTTGCAAAATCAAGCATCTGCTTCTCTATTTTTTCCAAATCGGCTTCCGTCAGATTTTTGTCGCCGGTGTCAATGTCGTAATAAAATCCATTCTCAATATCGGGACCTATGCCGAATTTTGTGCCCGGGAATAAATGTTCGATGGATTCGGCCATCAAATGGGCAGACGAATGCCAGAATGTGGCCTTGCCTTCATCGTCGTCCCAGGTAAGCAGCTTCACAGAAGCATCTTCATTGATCGGCCGGGTGGCGTCCCATACATCACCGTTCACCTTCACTGCCAGCACATTGCGGGCAAGCCCCTCGCTGATGCTCAGTGCGATTCCAAGCCCTGTTATGCCCTGCTCGTATTTCCTGACGCTTTTATCCGGTAGCGTTATGCTGATCATAAATGAGATATGCTTTTAAAAAATTGGCTGCAAAAGTAGTAATTTTTGCTTTAATTGAAAGTTTAATTGCAGAGAATTTCAGGATTTATTTTTACTGACCGGTCACCCTGAACTCTGTCCTGCGGTTGCCGGCCCTTCCCTGCTCCGTTTCATTGGTATCCAGAGGCTGGCTGTCGCCAAATCCGGTATAGGTAAGCCGGTCGCTCTGAATACCACTTTCGGTCAAATAGTTGAACACTGACCTTGCACGGTTTTCAGAAAGTTTCTGATTGTATTCCCGGTTGCCTGTATTATCGGTATGGCCGCTTATTTCGATACTCAGGGAAGGGTTAGACTCCAGCAAATGAACAAGGCGGTCAAGCTCTGCTTTAGACTGATCCTTTAAATCATATTTATCCGTTTCGAAAAAAATATTTTTCAAAACAACCCTTTCCCCTGTAATAACGGGGCTGAGGGGTACATCCTTCAGAAAAGGATCGGCTGAAGACATTTCATTTTCCAGGGCAAAATTATCCGAATAAAACAAATAGCCCTCCCTGGAAACATTAAGGGCATAATCCCTTCCCGCCGGAAGACAAACCAAAAACTCACCTGTTACCGCATCTGATTCGGACGTCCGAATCAGATGCGGTAACAGGTGAGT
>JAFGME010000259.1 GCA_016927695.1 Bacteroidales bacterium | reverse complement strand
TGTAGGAAACCTTGATTACAAGGTAAATGAAACTGACTTAGAGGGCATTTTTGAAGAGTATGGCACTGTAAGTTCAGTCAGCATCATCACTGACAAGTACAATGGCCGTAGCAAAGGCTTTGGTTTTGTCACAATGGAAAACCAGGCCGAAGCATTGAAAGCCATTAAGGAATTGAACGGCGCCACGCTGGAAAGCAGGGATATCGTAGTTAATGAGGCAAAACCCAGAAAAAACAACTATTAGACATTCGTTATGAAAAAAGGAAGAGTAAAATGGTATAATGAGACCAAAGGGTTTGGTTTTATTGAACCGGAAAGCGGTGGTGACATTTTTGTTCACCGGAGCGGATTATTCAGGTCTTTTGCAGAACTCGTACCCGGCCAGGAGGTAGAGTTTGAAATTACCCAGGGCAGCAAAGGCCCGGTTGCTACAAACGTTAAACCGTTAAAGTAGAACTTCGATGACATCTATAAAGCCGGATAACAAGATACAGTAGTATAAGGGATTCTGGCCGGGGTGTTCAATCAATATTATTTACAGGTCACACTTTATCACCGGTATAAATTGCCGACATAAAGAGTGGCCTGTTTTCTTTTTTCAGGTCAGATATCAATACCGGAAGATACCCATACGGGTCCTTATTTCCACAGAGGTTCTGCTGTGATTTTCCACATATCCGACAACTTTGGCTTCAATGCCGAATGAGGATGAAATGGAAATGATTTCATTCGCAGTATCTTCGTCCGAGTAGAACTCAAAACGATGGCCCATATTGAAAACGCGGTACATCTCCTCCCATGAAACACCGGAGGCCTCCTGTATCAGCCTGAAGATCACAGGCGGATCGAACAGGTTGTTTTTTACCACCTTCACATTATGAGCAAAGTTAAGCACTTTGGCCTGTCCGCCGCCTGTGCAATGGATCATGCCGTGAATTGCGGGGCGCAGGTTATTGATGATTTCCTTCACTGCGGGGGCATAGGTGCGGGTAGGGGATAGCGCCAGCTTACCCACAGCCATACCGGTGGACTTTTCAACATCCGAAAGATTGTGTTTGCCTGTATAAACAAGATCGGAAGGCAAAGCCGGATCATAGGTTTCGGGATATTTCCCGGAAACGGTCTTGCTGAAAATCTCATGCCTTGCAGATGTGAGCCCGTTGCTGCCAATGCCGCTGTTATATTCTTTTTCATAGGTCGCCTTACCGGAAGAGGCGAGACCGGTGATTGCATCTCCCGGTCTGATATTGGTTGTGATGATTGCCGATCTTTTTGCCCTGGCTGTTACGGTTGAATCAACAATAACGGTCCTCACAAGGTCGCCCACATCGGCGGTTTCTCCCCCTGTGCTGTGTATGGTTATTCCCAGATTTTTCATTTCTGCGATGAATTCTTCTGTTCCGTCAATGATGGCTGCAATCACTTCTCCCGGAATCAGGTTTTTGTTTCTCCCGATGGATGAAGAAAGCAGGATGTTGCCGGTTATTCCCACACAGAGGAGGTCGTCGGTATTCATAACGATGGCATCCTGTGCAATTCCTTTCCAGACCGACAAGTCGCCGGTTTCCTTCCACCAGGCATAAGCAAGTGATGATTTGGTGCCGGCTCCGTCGGCGTGCATCACATTGCAATATTCGGGATCATTGCCCAGGATATCCGGGACCACCTTACAGAATGATCTCGGGAAAAGTCCTTTGCCGGCAGAACGGATGGCGTCGTGTACTTCTTTTTTTGAGGCCGAAACCCCCCTCCGGCTGTATTTGTACTGGTCTTCCACGATAGGAATGTTTTTATGCAAAAATAGGAAATTAGATGAGGCAGGCGGCGGAATGACAAAGAAAAAAGGCTGCCTCTTCCGGGGCAGCCTCAGTTTCATACTGTATTGAATATTATTGATTAATTCTCATTTTATAGAACGACCTGTACACAAAATACAGCGCTACAAGGAGGAAGGCTACGCCAACATAGTGGGCCGCAGCGCGGAAGTGCTCTGCCAGGGCAATTTCCATGGCCAGCAACCCGAAGAGGGTGGTGAATTTGATGATCGGATTCAAAGAAACAGAGGATGTGTCTTTGAAGGGATCACCCACAGTGTCGCCCACAACAGAAGCTGCATGCAATTCGGTCCCTTTTTCTTTCATATCAACTTCTATCACTTTTTTGGCATTGTCCCATGCTCCTCCGGCATTGGCCATGAATACAGCCTGGAACAAACCAAAAAATGCAATCGAAATCAGATAGCTGACAAAAAGCGATACGGGTGCATTGGAAGTGACAGGGGAAGCGAGGAAAGCAAATGCAAGGGCAAATGAGAAAATGGCAATGAATATATTCCACATTCCTTTTTGTGCATATACCGTGCAAATCTGCACCACCTGTTTTGATTTGGCGACGTCAGCTTTTTTCGGGGCATTGGGATCAAGGTTGATGTTCTTTTTGATAAATTCAACAGCCCTTGCAGCTCCGGTGGTAACCGCCTGTATAGAAGCGCCCGTGAACCAGTAGATAACAGCACCACCCAGCAGGAATCCGAGGATGGAATATGGATTCAGCAGGTTAAGAATCTCTTCGGGCTGCACACCCAGTGTGCTTTTTATTACCAGTATCAGAGAAAAAATCATTGTGGTTGCCCCAACAACGGCAGTTCCGATAAGCACCGGTTTGGCAGTGGCTTTAAAGGTGTTGCCTGCTCCGTCGTTGGCTTCAAGGTAATATTTTGATTTCTCAAAGTCGGGGGTAAAACCGAATTCTTTTTCAATTTCTTTGGTTTTCTGCTCCATATTTTCTTCGATGAGCGAAAGTTCATAAATCGATTGGGCATTGTCGGTCACAGGGCCGTAGCTGTCCACAGCAATGGTAACGGGTCCCATTCCCAGCATCCCGAAAGCAACCAGACCAAAAGCAAAAATGGACGGATAGATCATGTAATCGCTCAGGCCGAAAGTGCTGGCGTAATAGGCAATAAACATAAGCATGAAGAACACCATACCTTTCCAGAATGCGCTGAAGTTGCCGGCAACCAGACCGGAAAGGATGTTCAGAGAAGCGCCTCCCTTTTTCGAAGCTTCGACCACCTCTTGTACATGCGCAGATTTAGGGCTGGTGAATAATTTGGTAAATTCAGGGATAAGGGCAGCGCCAAGTGTTCCTGCGCTGATAATCACCGAAAGGGTTATCCAGAGGTTGTTTGGCAGATGTCCCACGATATAATAGCTGGCTATGAAAGTGACAATGATGGAGAGTATGGAAGTGATCCACACCAGTGAGGTAAGCGGTTTTTCAAAATCAATGTCATCTGCATTCTGGTATCTTGCTTTGGTCAGGACTCCGTTGATCCAATAGGCAGAGATTGAAGTGACGATCATCAATATGCGCATCACAAATATCCAGGTCAGAAGCAATGTTTGTATTTCCAAAAAGTTATCCACGGTTTGACTGGTTATGGCCAGCAATATGAAAGAGATCAAAGCAACACCGGTAACGCCGTAGGTTTCAAAACCATCGGCTGTCGGGCCCACGCTGTCGCCGGCATTATCTCCGACACAGTCGGCAATGGTTCCGGGATTTCTGGGATCATCCTCTCCGATCTTAAAAATAACTTTCATCAGATCAGAGCCGATGTCGGCAATTTTCGTAAAAATTCCACCTGCTATCCTTAGCACTGAAGCGCCTAATGATTCGCCGATTGCAAACCCGATAAAACTTGCCCCGGCATATTTACCGGGAACGAACATCAATATTACCAGCATCATGATCAGCTCTAATGAGATCAACACAACCCCGATGCTCATCCCTGCATTCAAAGGGATATTTAAAAGTTTGATGGGTTTCCTTTCGAGGGATGCAAAAGCCATTCTTGAATTGGCGAGCGTGTTCATTCTTATTCCGAACCAGGCAACACTGTAAGAGCCGGCAATGCCGACGACCGTCCATCCCAGAATCATCAGTACGCCTCCAATTCCGAAATGGGCATCCGAAAGATATCCAAAATAAAAGGCAACAGCGGCGCCGATAAAAATGAAGAGAATGGCAAGAAATTTCCCCTGTTGGATAAGGTAGGTTTTGCCTGTTTCATAAATAACATTGGCCACTTCGAGCATCGATGAATGACTCCTGATTTTTTTGACCCTGACAAATTGATACAGGCCAAACATAAATCCGGCTAAGGTGATCAGGAATCCATAGTAAAGGATATTTTGCGATTTAATGGCATCCGGAATCACCAGATCGGCCTCACTGGCCATCGAAATAAACGGCAAGGAGAACAAACCAAGAACGGTAAGGATTTTTTTCATATTTGTTTTTTTACATTATTTATACAGGGCGCAAAAATAAAAAGTATTTTGTAAATGTCAATGTTAAGTTATTAAGACAATTGGGCGGGCAGTCCTTATTTTTTCACATTTTGTATTTGTTATCCAGCAATTTAGCGAATGCGCCGAAGATTTAATTGGTTTTAAGAGGTTAATT
>JAFGME010000258.1 GCA_016927695.1 Bacteroidales bacterium | reverse complement strand
AATTAACTTTCTGCGGGGTAAAATTACATTTTTTTTTGGATGAAGCCGGATTTTTTTTATGCCATATCAATTCGGCTTCTTGAGCCGGTCAATCAGTCTTCGCTGCCTCTTGGTAGGCCTGCCCAGGCCTTTCTCACGGTATTCATAATTGGTTTCCCTTAGCATTTTAAGCTTGTCGTATTCCTCCTGCGGTGTCAAATCCAGAAGATAATCTTCCACCAGTTTGGCTCCCACCCTGTTTTTAAGCAGCCCCTTTACCCTGAGGCTCCGGATAATCGGTCCGACATGAACGAAGATGTCATCTCCGGGCTTCACCACCCTTGAGGGTTTGGCCGCCTGCCCGCCTGTTTTCACTTTTCCTGTTCGGCATGCCTCTGAGGCCTGGTTTCTGGTTTTGAAAACCCTCACCGCCCAAAGCCACTTATCTATCCTTACGTCCTCTTCCATCTTATTTTTGCCTGAAAAAGACCTCAATGGGGACGCCGGTAAAGTCAAACATCTCTCTTATCTTATTGATAATAAAACGTTTGTAAGGATCTTTTATATATTGTGGCAGATTACAAAAAAATGCAAAAGCAGGAAAATCCACCTTGATCTGCGTGACATATTTTACCTTGATCTGCTTGCCTTTGGACATGGGAGGAGGGAAGTCTCTGATCAGGGGCAGGAACACCTCATTGAGTTTAGAGGTGGATATTTTCCTTTTACGGTTCTCATAAACTATGGCTGACGTTTCTAAAATTTTCAATATCCGCTGTTTTTGGGGCACTGAGGTAAAAACCACAGGCACATCGCTGGAAGGGCTTATCTTTTCACGGATCGCCTCTTCAAAAACCTTATGGGTATTGTTTTCCTTTTCAATGAGGTCCCATTTGTTTACCACCAGCACCACCCCTTTGTGGTTCTTCTGCATAAGAGAAAAAATGTTCAGGTCCTGGGCCTCAAAACCCTGTGTGGCATCGATCATAAGGATACATACATCGCTGGTTTCAATGGCCCTGATAGAACGCAAAACGGAATAGAATTCGATGTTGTTTTGCACCTTTTGCTTTTTGCGGAGGCCGGCAGTGTCAATAAGCAGGAAATCGAACCCGAATCCTTTGTAGTGCGTATGTACCGTATCCCTTGTAGTTCCCGGGATAGGGGAAACAATGGACCGTTCGATGCCCGTAAGGGTGTTCAGCAGGGAAGACTTACCTACGTTAGGCCTGCCCACGATGGCAATTCGTGGAATATCAGGCAAATCCTCGAATTCATCAGGATGGAAATGGTCAACAACCTTGTCAAGAAGGTCCCCTGTGCCGCTTCCATTGGCTGCTGAAACCGGAAAAATCCATTCAAAACCAAGCTCATAAAACTCGTTGATGGCATCCGATTTGTTGGGAGTATCTATTTTGTTGGCCACCAGATAAACAGGCTTATCCGATTTGCGCAGGTAACCGGCCACATCTCTATCCAGGGCTGAAATTCCTTCTGTTGCATCTACTATAAAAAGTATGACATCGGCCTCATGAACGGCAAGCTCAACCTGCTTCCTGATTTCTTCTTCAAATATATCATCTGATCCTGCAACATATCCGCCGGTGTCGATCACTGAAAACTCCCTGCCGTTCCAGTCGGATTTACCGTAAATCCTGTCGCGTGTAACGCCGCTGACCTCTTCGACAATGGCAGTGCGGGTGCGGGTTAACCTGTTAAACAGGGTTGACTTCCCAACATTCGGCCTGCCTACAATGGCTACTATATTTGGCATAATGACATTTAATTTTCGTATCCGAATCTCTTAAGGAGCCGGTCGCTGTCGCGCCAGTCCTTGCTGACTTTTACGTTCATTTCAAGGAAAACTTTTTTCCCCAGGAATGCCTCCATATCCTTTCTGGCCTCAGTACCCACTTTTTTCAATGCCTTACCGCCCTGCCCGATGACGATCATTTTCTGGGTTTCACGCATGACAAATATCCATGCTGAAATTTTTATCAAATCCGGCCCTTCTTTGAAAGAGTCAATGGCAACCTCCACAGAATAAGGTATTTCCTGCTTATAATAAAGCAGCACCTTTTCCCTGATGATCTCAGAAACAATAAACCTGAGACTTTTATCGGTGATATCTTCCTTATCATAATAGGGAGGGTTTTCAGGCAGTTTATTCAGGATCAGACTTAACAGTTTATCTAAATTGAAACGGTGCAATGCTGAAACCGGGATCACCTCTGCACCCGGAAAAACCTGCTGCCAGCGCTTTATCTGCTCCTGAATGAGGGTTTGTTCTGAAAGATCAATTTTATTGATGACCACAAAAACCGGAATGCCGGAATTATTAATTTTTGTAACCACATTTTCTTTGTATGCCTTTTCACCGGCTTCTACCATATACAGGAAAATGTCGGCATCGGTGAGTGCTGTTTCAATGTATCCGAGCATTTTCTCCTGAAGCCTGTAACCGGGAGATAGTATACCGGGAAGGTCGGAAAAGACGACCTGATAATCTTCATCATTGAGGATGCCCAATATCCTGTGCCTGGTGGTTTGGGCTTTTGGCGTGATGATAGACAGCCTCTCCCCAACCAAAGCGTTCATCAGAGTGCTTTTCCCGACATTCGGATTACCGATGATGTTCACAAATCCGGCCTTATGATTCATATTTTTCAAAAAAAAGTTGTCTGTGTTTCAAACAAGTTATATATTTGCACCCCCAATGAAGGGACAAAGATAGTACAAAATTTATTGCGGGGTGGATCCGCCGGTTGGCGGATCGTTGGACTCCGGAACAGTGTAGTTCAAAGAAATATTGCGGGGTGGATCCGCCGGTTGGCGGATCGTTGGGCTCCGGAACAGAGCAGTTCAAAGAAATATTGCGGGGTGGAGCAGTGGTAGCTCGTTGGGCTCATAACCCAAAGGTCGTAGGTTCGAATCCTGCCCCCGCTACTAACAAGGCCTCTCAGATACAGGGAGGCTTTATTGTTTCAGGCAACCTGATCGTTGGGCACATATCCGCCGGTTGGTGAACATGGTTGTCCTCTGGTTGGTGGACATGGCTGCCCGCCAGTTGGCTGAGGATGGGTGCATTCGGGTCATCAGGACAAATGATCCGTAACATTGAAAACACAGGAAATCATCATGAATCCATTGAGGGATTACCAATCAGGATAAAATATTTTGTTCACAAACGCACAGCAGTGGATCGTTTCGATACATTTTTAGCAGGTAAGCATTCCACCGGCCTGCCACAATCAACAGAATAACAATGTGTTGCTATCCATGGTACAAATTTGGCTAATTTTGAATAAGCGTTGATATGTAAAAACAGTGTTCTATGCTATAAAGCTCTTTAACTAAGATGCAAAAAACAACGGGTTCAATTGTAAATATGGCAATGGTTTTGGGCATAAGCCTGATCCTCAGCCTGGCTGTTTCAGGCCAGACAAACCATAATCCTCCCCAGGATCCCAACATGAAAATATTTATGGATTATTTCCGGAGTCACTGGGATGACATTCACGATGTTGTGATGCGGTACCATCATGAAGATCCCTGGATGAAAGGAACCGTATATGTGCGGATGGAATGGGTTCACGGAAAGCTATATACTGCTGCCATAGACAGTAACAGCACTGGTAATCAGGCATTTGGAACTGCACTTATGGACGTGATGCAAAAATGGGAAATCCCTGAATTGACAGAGATCTGGGCCACCGTTCTGCCTGTCAGAACGGAAATTTATGGAAGCCGGCAACCCGAATTTAACGAACGGGGAATTTTGACCGGTACCATCAAAGCATCGTCCGGGGAACCGCTCGCCGGTACAAGAATGATTCTGATACCGGTTGAGATTATGAATGCCAGGGCAGATACATTCTTCAGCAACCGGGAAGGTATCTTTATCCGTACCCTGATTACTCCGGGCACCTGGAAACTGGAGTGCAGCAAGGAGGGCTACTTAAACACAACCATTGACAGTCTCTCTGTCGAAAAGGGAGTTCATGTACCCTGTTCTGTTGTGCTGAAAAAAAATAGCACCGGAAGTATGAAGGAACAGACCGGACATTTACCCGACCAATAGGCGGAAGATTGTATCATTGGGAATTCCCTTATATCGGCGATCCGCAGGTCATTTCCCAGGGGCATGCGGGACCGGCAGGCCTTTTTTGTGCCCGTGGCGGTTCTGCTTTGTGGATTGGTTTTCCGCCACGAAGCCCATAAATGATTTCCGCCTGACGGGTCAGTCGGGCAGGCGCTAAGGCCACAAATGGTTATATGCGATTGTAAAACAAGTTATCAGCCCATCCTGACTAAATGCGAAACTTGAGTATATGATTTATCGGGTGTTGCCCTTACGGTTTGAGCACAACGAGAGGAACATGCTACATTTCCGGAAGAAAATATATGAAGATGGTTGTGATTTGCTTTCAAATTTGTAAATCCGCCTGCCCTGGCAAAATGAATTGCCTACATCATAAGCTCCTCCATTCCCATTTCACGTAAGGCTGTTTTAGTTTCTTCTTTCTTTTGTTCTGCGTTGGCGGAATCGTCTTCCACCTCAAACTTCACGGTGATTTTCAGATTAGGATTGGCCGCAAATTTTGCCAGCACCTTGGTATAAAACACATTCCATTTTTTTGTGTCAACCTGTCCCCTCCAACTGATTTTTGTTTTTCCTGCCGGTGGCGGTGTGGTTGGGGTATCCGGTATGGGTGGTTTTGTTTCGTCTTTTTTCTGGACTGTTACAGTTGATGTTGATGAAATTCCATTTGAAGAAGCAGTTACTTTGTAAATGCCCTCTGTATCTTCAACTGTTAGTACTCCGGCTTCTGTTATTGTTCCATAACTTGTTTTCCAATCTACTTTATCAATGTTTATTTCATCATTGTGTTGGTCGTATCCTTTTGCAATAAAAGAATATGCTTTCTTAGGTTCTAATGTAACCGAAGGCGGAACAATTTTTATTGATGCTAATTTTCTTGGCTCAATGTTTTTTCTTGCTTCTTCGGCAGTAAGAATAAACATATCATCCGATATTTCTACATCTCCTGCAAATAAAGATTTTTCAAAGAAAAAAGGTTCATATTTGCCTCCTTGTTTACCAACGTAAGCAAGAATACCATTTTCAACGCCTCTGCTAATGGTTGTTTTAATGGATTCCGGATTTGTCAATCTTGGGAATTGGGGCGACTGATAGAAAGCATCTCTTGCATTTTTTGTGCTCCATGCAATAAATGCAGGTGGCCAGTTGCGTGCTAAAAAGTTGGGATTCACTTCGCTTGTGATTTCACCTTCAGATTCCAATCGGGTTAAGAATAGTTCTGAAATTGTCCGTGCCTGACTGCTATGAATTAAACCCAAATCCTTTGTTTGAAGTTGATTATTCTTATTCAGCAATACCAGATTTTTATATGCTTTCCAAATGTTCTCAACCAAATCCTTTTTGGCCCTGTCCATATTCATTTTAACCTGCTTGCGCTGGTCGTCATCCAGTTTTAACTCGTAGGCTTCGTCATAAATAGTATCCCATGCCAGAAATTTCTTTGCTTCTTCTTTGATGGGTTGACCATCATCTGCCACGCAGAAGATTAAACCACTTTTATAAACTCTTGCTGAGCTACCGTAATTGTTTACAACATCATCCATGAATGCTTTGGTATCGGCATCTGCAATTCTCCTGGATGGATGCAAAACCACCAGAGACAAAACAGGTCGGTCGGTAACCTGATTGTTTCTTTCAGGAAACATTACTTTTTCAAAACCGTTGCCTTTATCAAACACTTTTCTGATTTCTGCCTCTACCAATTCATTAATGGCAGGGGGCTGTATGCTTGCCCTACGGTCTGAAAATCGTTTTATCAGGTTTTCGTGAATCGAGTACTTGTATTTGTTATTTACTGCCGTCAGATAATAGCATCCGTCTAACAACGATTGGATGGTTCCATCCACTAAACCAATGTCCAAATCAGGGTCGCCAACCGAAAGTTTAATTTCAGGCAGGGTTGCCAATCCCTGGGCTGTTTGGCCTCCATTGGATTCAAAGAAAATGGTGGCTGCACATTTTTTATGCAATCTCGATTTCTTAATGGCATCAATGGCTTCATTATCTAAACGAACGGCATGGGAATCATCTTTTCCCGCAATATCTGTTGTTACGGCTGCTTCCAGACGATTCTCACCCAATTGTTCAAATACGGCAGCACGGAAATTGGCATCTTCCAAAGGTGCAGTACCCAAAGCGATTAAAGCATCTTTTGTAAGTTGCTTGTATCCATCACTGTATACTTTTGCAACCCACAATGCCAATAGTCTTAACACACCCCTTGTTTGTTGAAATCTTGGTAATGCCTGCCATTTCCTTTCAAAAAGTGATAACACTGCCGGATGGAATGGGTAAGACGATTCAAATTGCTGTCTTGCTGTTTCGGTATTGAAACTTAAATGGGTCTTGTGTTCATCAAGCCATTGCACATATTCGTTAATGGTTTTTTTGGCTTCATTTGTTAAACCATGCCACTCAAATAACCGTCTGCGGATGATTTCGCTGGTTTCTTTTTCAGCGCTCATGAACATAGCTTTGCCCAGGCGGTCAAGCATCTTTTTGAATCGGTCGTAATCAGCCTGGTCTTCGGTGTTCATTTCCATCTCTGACGCAGGAATGGAAACAGCCAACACGATATTATCTCTGCTTCTTACAAATTCCGTCAATGTTTGCAAAAAGTTGTAGAACTGTGCACCAAGGTCGTGGTAGTTCCGGTGCTTGCTCACATAGTTTAATAGCTCATCAAACAGCAACAAATAAGGTTGCTTTTTATCAAACAGTTTGTTCAGGTCATCGCCACCGGGTGGAATGAACGATTTGTCTAATTCGGCAAATTGCTCAAATGCATTGGTTCCTCCAATCTGAAAAGCCAATTCACCCCAGGGTGTTTTGCGGATGGGTTCGCCCTCTTCGCCTCTGCCGTTTACTGAACTGAATTCTGTGCCGACAAAAATGGCCACTCTGGCTGTTTTGATTTCCTCTATCTCTGCTTTGGTAAGGATGCGGTCAACACCCTCGAATTTCTTTGCCTTATTGCCGTTCATTGCTAAATGGTAAAGCAATGTGAGGGAGTGGGTTTTACCGCCGCCAAATTGTGTGGTAAGATTAAATACCGGTGAAGTTTCGGTTGTTATTCCCGAAAACCTGCGAATGGTTTGTGCTGCCATGTCTAACAGGGTTTGGGTAAGGTACGTGCGGTGGAAAAACCTTTCAGGGTCAGTGTAATCTTTGGGGGCTGTGCCTGACCGAACATGGTCAAGATGAACAGCAAATTCCGAAGCATCCAAAGGTTTTCCTGCTACTAAATCTTCTCTTGGTGTAATTACGTTATACCAGGGTTTGAGAGCCATATTATTTTTCTTTTTGAGTAATCAGTTTTTTTAGTTCTTCTTTTGAAGGCAGATACATTTGATACTTGCTTGCATAAATCTGCCGGTTGTTTTCGGGCAAGGTCATTTCTACTACTGTGTCTTTTTTATCCTTGCATACAATTATCCCAATTGTTGGATTTTCATCTTCGGTTCTTATCATCCGGTCGTAATAATTCACATACATCTGAATTTGCCCAATGTCCTGGTGTTTGAGTTTTCCGATCTTCAGGTCTAACAGCACAAAACACCTGAGGAGGCGGTTATAGAGTACCAGGTCAATAAAAAAATGTTCTTCCTCAAAAGTGATACGAACCTGCCTGCCTGAAAACAAAAAGCCTTTTCCCATTTCGAGCAGGAAATGCTCCAGTTTGTTAATAATTGCTGTTTCCAGGTCGCTTTCGGTATATGAAATTTCTTCCTTTAAACCCAGAAATTCCAATACCAGCGGGTCTTTGATGGCATCCGCCGGAGCCTCCAGTACATGGCCTTTTTCCGAAAGTTCTTTTACCTTTTTCTTGTTTCTGCTCAAGGCAAGCCGTTCATACAACGAGCTGTTGTATTGCCGCTCCAGTTCCCGGTATGACCAGTTATTTTGTTGCGATTCGATTTCGTAAAAGTTTCGCTCGTCTTCATTGTCAATACGGCACAATAACTGATAATGTGACCATGATAATACAAACGGTTGGGTCAATTCAGCAGACACTGTCTGCAAAATTGATTTATTACCTTTATTATCAGTAATTTCTTCAGATTTCGCAGACAGTGTCTGCGAAATTAATCCGGGTTCAATACGCAATTTATAAACCAGGTAAAACCTGCGCATCATCTGCAGATTGCGCTCTGAAAAACCCTTTCCATATTCTTTACTTAGTTTACTGCTGAGTGTTTTGAGGGTTTGAACGGAATAATCCGCCCGATCTTTTCCCTGTTGTTCATCCTCAACAATATATCGCCCTATAAAAAAATAAGTAATGGTCATTGCATGGTCAACATGCTTTACAACCGACTGACGTGCATCCTGAATCAGCCCTCTTATTTTGGCCAAAAGGCTTTCAATACCTGCGTTTATTTCATTGCCTTCCATGTTGCAGCAAATTTACAAATTAAAATCCCAGACTCTTTTTGTATGTTTGAACGGCTTCCACCCAACGCCTTTCATCTGTGTCTTTCGGGTAAAGCGATGTGAGCGATTGAGCAAGTTTCCAGAACCGGTCGTCTTTGCCTGCTCCATCTTCCACCAAAAACCGTTTTAATGCCTCGGTTCTTCCGGCGCTGAACAATAGCATGGCCTGATGCAGACGGTCTAAAACGGTTTTTCCCGTTTGTTCCACTTTCAGTTCCGGCATCTCATATTTTGATTCTGTTTCCGGTTCAGCATTCTCAAATGAAAGGGTTAATTGAACTTCCTTCTTTTTCTTTCTTACAGGTTGCTGCTGGATGCCTGCCGAACCAAACAATTTGCCGGTTCTTTCCACAACAGGCAGTAAACGGGCTTTGTCGCTTTTTACTTCAACCAAGGTTTTTAAGTCTTCCAGATTGGCGCCCAGGCCTTGTGCAATTTTACGTGCTGTGTCATACTCCAAAGTAAAACCACCCGTAAGTTTTCCACCGCCACTGCTTTCTTCATCTTCGCTTTCTTCTTCTTCATTATTACCTGCTCCATTGTCTGTTGCCCCTGCGGTGAGTGTCCATAGCCACATGGCAGTTAACCTTGCATCTTCTTCCAGGCCTTGAGCTTCGCCGCCGGTAAAAACCATATTCAGGGCTTCCTGGCTCACGGCAGCCCACACTTTTTCTAAATATTCACGCAGGGTAACCACATCACCATTGGGTTTTTCAACGCTGCTGTAACGGCTGAAAATCTCTAATGCCGGGCCCAAACAGGCAAAAATAGCATCTGCACCTGCCACTCCTTCGGCAGCCAGGCGGGGCATCCATTCATGAATTTTTTTGGGAAGTTCTTCCTGCACATCACGCCAGTCTCCAATTTGGTTTTGAATTAATGAGCCATCGGGGTTTTCACGGGGGCGGCAGACTAAATGTACAGAGGACGCAAGTGCTGCTGAATTATTGGCCCTTAATCTTCCCGGTCTTTCTGTGTCAATCGGCCATGAGCCAGTGAATATCCAGCCACCATCTAACATTGATTGAAGTTGTGACTCCCAACCCGAAGTTGTTTTATGAGCAAACACGACAATTCCAATTCCATTTGGTTGAAGTATTCTTCTTCCTTCTTCCATTGCCTTACCCATTGTTCTTTCAAAGTATTTTTTCTCTTTACCTTTGATTTCATCCACAATACATTCATCTTTTTTATTCGTCAATTCTGCTTTAAATAAATCAGGATGAATATCTCCAATGCTACGTTTAAGCCACACATAAAAAAAATCTGAAAGGTCAGCATAAGGAACAGCATCGTAATAAGGAGGGTCCGTAAAAAAACAAGCGATACTATCATCTGGCATCGGATGGTTTGTTGCGTCAGAAATTTGCGATGTTCCTGTGTTCTTGAAATCACAAGAAATTTTTTCAATAACTAAGGAAACCCATTCATAAGCACCTTCCCAATTTCCTGAAAATTTTTCAAAGATTTGACATTCTGGAAAATCCCAAATCATAGGAATAGCTTGCCTGCCAAATGTGTGAGCTATAAATTCTCCATTGTTAGCCCAAACGGTTAAGGAAGTTAGATAATCAGTTTGTCTGTCAATGGCTAATGCTAATAATGTTTTAACCGCCTGTTCAAAATGTATATCAGTACCAACTTTAATTTTACGAAGATGTTTAATAAGTGTTGTGATGCATAGTATTTCTCTGTTGGAAAATAAGTGATGCCATTTGGTCATGCCATATCCTTGAACACGAAATCCTAATGTAGTATCCTTTAAATTTGGATTTATTGGAAGTAACTCCTCTGGCAGTAATGAAAGTGCATCATTAGATATTGCCATTCTTTTCTCTAACTCATTATTAGCTAAAATAACTGAAGACAAATCTGATTCATTTGCTAACCGATAAAACCTTCTACTCTCATCAAAGAATTCTGAAACACCATTTGAAGTTCTTTCAGTTGATAAATTCACAATGACAGCCATTAATTTCGCGTTGTTAGCTCCACCATTAACCTTCTTTAATTGCAATCTTACTGATGCTACTGGTGTAACAAAATCACAACACGGACAAATAACCGAACCCCGTTTAACTGTGCCTGCATCTGATATTTTTACTGATGGAACTTCAGAAATCTTAATTTCTATTTTTTTCTTTTCAGCATCAGGCAGCAAAGTCAAAGCAATTATTCGTTTGCTTTTTTTTGCCAACCAAAGGGAACGCATAATTGGAATTTCAACTCCACAATTCGGACCTTCACATGTTACTGTCCTTGCCCATAAATATGCAAGTGGAGTTTCTTTAATTATATGTTTTACTTTCCATAGTTTCCCATTTTGTTTAACTGTTTCATCTAATTGTGGCGTATAAAGTTCAATTGACGGTTTTTCAATGGCAGGATAAAATTGTTTTAGTTCTTCCTCTGCTTGCTCCTTAATCCATGCTCCCCATTTTCTAACGTCATCGGCTAACTTTTGGCCATACTTTGGAATGTACTCAAGCTGAACTTTATTTAGCAAAACAGGAATTGCATTTAAGTCGCTTGCAAAAACATCTGCACCAACTCTTAATGCTTCCAAAGGAATTGAACCCCCACCTGCAAATGGGTCAACCACCAGCGGATTGGTTCCGGGTTCGCCACCCAAAGCTACATGGGCAGATTGTGTGAGAGCACGGGAGGAGAATAGATAATCAGTTTGGTTACTGTTATCCCAATTCGCAAAATCAGCAATGAAATCAAGTAAGAGTTGCCTTAAAAGGATTTTGTTGTTTACTAATTTACTGTCGTGGTTTACTTTTATGAAGTGTTCAATGCTTTCTTTGCTGAGTAGCCGTAAGTGTTCATTATCACTCCACTTTATCATTTCTTTTTGAGCAAATTCAATAAATTCCACAGGGCACAATGGGTCAGCCGGGTCGGGCCATAAAGAGGCACACAATACCGCGCGGCAGGCTGCCAATGGTCGTCTTGCCCACCAGATATGCAAGGTAGAAATATGCCCGTGCCGGATGGATTTCTCCCTTCGTGCATGAGCCGAAATTCTTTTTATCGGCAGGTCAACTTCTATGAGTCGTTTTGGGTATAGCATAAGCGGAAATGCTAATTTCGGTTTTGAATAAAAGAGTCACTGATTGTCCATCTCGCCAGGCTGGCGAAATTCTGGCGAGATATATGTTCAATATCTGCTACCAATGAAATATCTCGCCAAATTGGCGGACAAATGGCGGAAAAATTATTCATTGATTACGTATTTTGTTGAGGGGCCTGAACCTTGTTTTCTGATAAGGCTCATGTCCACGAACTTTTTTAATAAGCGTTCTGCTGTTCTGTAAGGAAGCTCTGCAGTTTCTGCAAATTCAGATTTTGACACCGGTTTATGTTCACGGAAGATTTCAAAAGCAGCTAATTCGTCTTTGGATAATTCCGTGATTTGCTTTTTCTGAAATACACCGGCAACAGCCTCGGTTGTTCTTGGGAAAGTAACTACCACATTCGGGGCATCAAATTCAATAACAGGCAAAGGAAGCTGGTAATCTTTGCGCATTGATTTAAATGTATCCATACCAAGCCCGGTTTCTTCCATATAGTCCATTTCATTAAAGGCAAATGAAAGTTTCTTGTTACGGCTATAGGGAGTAGCGGTAAAACGTTGTATTGCTTCAATAGTTATCGGATGGCAAGGTTCGCCAGGGCTTTTTACCACAATACGGTCAGGAAATACCTCAATCTGGACATTTGCTCCATCAACAGAATAATCCCTATGTATCAGGGCGTTGATAACTGCCTCCCTGATCACTGCAACCGGAAAGGCTGGTACCTGTTTCGCTTTAAATTGTGAGCGGTCAATGCTTGCAGGCAACACTTTGTTCAGCCACTCTTCCACCTGTTCAGGAATAAGGACAAGAGCGCTGTTAAAAGTTTCGGTTCCTGTTTTACCGTCACCATAATGCACTTTCGCTTTCACACCTGCCTGTGGAAATTTATTCCGGGGAGATTTACCAAACAGGAGAATTGCATTTCCGGTAGGTAAATATGATTTTGTTTTTTCATCATACAGCAACAAATCCATTTCCTTCAACTCCTGTAAGAATGCTTCTGATGTTGACTGATAATCCCTCCCTGATTCGAGAATAAATTTACTCAATGCCTCATCTGACAAGCCATCCATGTTGGTTGCGGCCGCAGGTTTATTCAAAAAATCAATAGGTCTTGGTTTTTCTTTTTGTGCTTTTGACTCGGCATTCTTAATATTTGCCCATGTCATAAATTCCCTGTTGATGTCTTCGATCTCCTTATGGAATTCCGGATCAAACTGATGGACATTAACAAAGTTCTCTGTAAGGTGATCAATACCGCCATGATCAACTTTGGGATTCTTGTCTTCAATGCCAAACCAAACATCGGAAATTCTTGCGTTTACAATTCGTTCAGCGCAACTCACCTTGGGTGCATTCCGTGCTCCCGGTGCACAGGGTTCCAGAGTTGCAAACAGCCAGCAGCCTGACAAATCTTTGTGCCGGTTTTTTTTGTCAAGAAGTGTATATTCCGCATGGTCGCCTTCCCTGAATTCGCCACGATATGCTGTCTCAACAGTACCGTCAGGAAAAACAAGTACAGCGCCAACAAACGGACTGGGGTCATTTTTCCTGCGTTCGGGAACGGATTTCTTCATCACTTCCACTGCAAGCTTCATATATTCCTTTGGATCTTTTCTTCCGCTTATTTTCATCGTCCTGCTATTTCTTTGAAGAATTAATAATTTCACTTGCCTTTAACTGGTAGTGTTCAACCTTTACAATAGGCTGCCAACCTAATAGAGAAGGGTCTTTAATAATATGAAGTTCGGGCCGGGTGGCACAATTGTAAACCACATACAGATAGAAATCTTTTTTTAGCCGTTGTGCGGTTTTGTATTCGTTGCTTGTCAAAGCCACTTCGCCAATAAACGAACGCCCTTTCACTTCAATAAACTTCACATCAATAGCAGTCAGCGGGTCTTCGGGGTGTGGCTTACGGCTAATTAAATCAAAGCCCCGGTTTTCGCTTTCCACACTTTGCACTTCATAACCCAATGCCTGTTCGTGTTCAATCGCTTTTTGAACTGCAATCTTTTCAATTTCGGCATCGCTCACCATACCTTTAATTTCAGGTTGTTCGCGATCGGGGTGGGGCAATACCCAAGCCGTGCCCAAATGCTGTGTGGATGAAATGGTACATTGGCGTTCTTTTGCTAAATCGCTTTTGCGATGTTCCATCCGGTTGGTTAATTCCAGAATCCGGTTTTCGGTTTGTGCAATATTTGAAGCCATATACGGGTTTTTGTCTCCATCTATTTGAGCTTGTATGTATTCGCCTAACTTGTCGTTTTGCTTTTTAATGAGTTCATTCAAACTCAATTCCAAATGCTTTTCAATGGTATTGGTTTCTTTCAACCGTTCTTGCTGCACTTCGTGTAAATAATCGTTCAGTGCCGAATTTACCAGGTATTGTTCCAAATCAACACGGTTGGGCAATGTGTTGCCATCCGGTAAAGTGGGCTGATCTTTCGCAGGGATGATATCAAGAAATACGGTTGGCTGCTTAACAGATATTTTCCCGGTAGTTTGTGATTCAATGACGAAAAGGCGCTTGTGTAATATATGGCCTAATCCATCTACAATGGAAGCAGAAAAAATGTCGAGCTTTACCGGAATACTCAGGTTGATGTCATAAAACACAGCTCCTTTTTTCAGTTCTTCACCAAACTTGTCCACTGTTTCTTCACGGATAACTTCAAACAAAGGGTGTCCGGGTGTAACCCAATCCAAAGTATTGTCTTTGCTGATGATTTCTTTTGAGAAAGCGGCATTGCCATATTCATGTCCCATTACGCCAAATCGTTTTTCATTTTCTTCTCCTCTCTTCCAAAGGTTTCGCGGCACTTTACCAATTGTAAAAATACCTTTGGGTGTTGACTTTTCTTTGGGGTGCAAACCTTGTAGCGGAGCTGCCTGCACAAAGAAATCCTGCACTACTTCAGGAACCAATCTTCGTTCTTTTGCTTCGGCAGATTTCCCCACAATGGCCGAAAGGTTTAATTCTTTCTTTGCCAAACCTTCCAAAGTAGATTGTGTGATTTGTTTGAAGTGAGCAGTATCAATTTGCTCTACAATTCGATTTTTGATTACTTCCTCGGTCAGGTTGTGTGCATACATATCACGCAACATTTTTTCCAACTGGTTACTTGGAAAAACATCGCCCAATACATTGAACACCTTACCTGTTTTTTTTGGGTCAAGGTCATCTTCTATGCTTTGGATGCGTTCAAAAAGTTTGTGCATCACACGACCTTCACGGGTGTTGGTAGAAACGAAGTTCAGAATCAAACAATCTTTTTCTTGCCCGTAGCGGTGAATACGCCCCATGCGTTGCTCTAATCGAATTGGATTCCATGGAATATCATAGTTAATCATCAGCCAACAGAATTGAAGGTTAATACCTTCACCTGCTGCTTCCGTTGCAACCAAGACCTGTGCAGCTTCCTTGAAATCTCTTTCAGCATAAATTCTTGTGCCCAAGGTGTTTCGGTCGCCTACCTTCATGGCACCATGAATTTGCGTTGTATTCAATCCCCATTCATTCAGTTTACCGAGTGGTCGTCCGTCTTTTCCATCTCCAACCAAATAATCCAAAGTATCTTTATGCTCAGTGAAAACGAGTAACTTCATTTTTGGGTCGGAGAAAACACCTTGTTTTGTCAATACTTCTTTCAGACGTACAATTTTATTTTCAATTTCTCTTGCTTCTAATTGTTTGGCTTGTTCGATTAGCCTTGTCAGTTTTTCAATGTCAATGAGAAGTTCATTTGGGTCATAGGTTATTACAGCATCTTCCAATGATTCGATAATTCCTTGTTGTTCCTCGTCTGTGAGGTCTTCAAAATTTTCAGGTAACTTGTTTTGAATTTGTCTTTGCCTATATGCTTCAGGGTCACGCAATATATCTTCCCTTTTGGCTTTCATCCTTTCTAAACTTCGTCTTACAGCATAAAGACTTGAAGAAAACCTGCGTTGTAACATGGCCATAGTAAAACCGACAGCTCTTGCCCTTGCTGAATTATCTGCTGCGGCTCTAATGGATTGATCCTCTACATAACGGGTCAAATCAAGGTAGAAATCCATTTCTTCATCCTCAATCTGAAATCCGATAGTGTTCACATTTCGTTTGGTAAATAAAGATTTGATAACACCGGTTTCCGGGTCAGGAAAAGAAACTAATGCTTCTTTTACTCTGCGTAAATAGAAAGGTGCTGATCGCTGCTCCAAAGCTTCGTCAATGCTTGATATGTCTGCATAAACATCTTTATCGAGCAATCTCATAAACAATTGAAACTGGTCTTTATCACCCTTGTGGGGAGTTGCAGTCATTAAAAGAAAATGATCGGTACGTTCAGAAAGATTTTCACCCAATTGATAAGCGTATGTTTTATGTTCGTCATCATAAGCGCTCATTTTGTGAGCTTCGTCCACAATCACCAAATCCCATGTTGCCCGAAGTAAACTCTGATTTGCATCTTCCTGTGATGAAGCCCAGGAAACAGAAGTAATCACCTGATTTTTTTCCTGCCAGGGATTGCTGCCATAGTTGGCACGTAATACGTCACCTCTTATTATTTCAAAAGTTTCCCGAAAGCGGTCTTTCAATTCACGTTGCCATTGAAATGTCAGGTTTGCAGGCGTAACAATCAGAATTCTTTTTACAATTCCTCTTGCTTTCAATTCCTTGATCAGAAGACCTGCCATAATGGTTTTTCCTGCGCCCGGGTCGTCAGCAAGCAGAAAACGGATTCTTGGCAGTTTTAAAAAATAGTCATAAACAGCCTCCAATTGGTGTGGCAGCGGGTCAACCCTTGCAATTGATAATGAAAAATATGGGTCATATTCATAAGCTAATCCAAGCCGAATTGCTTCAACTGCTAATCTTAATTTAGAAGCATCACCATTGTAAGAACCTTGTTCAACATATTCTATTTCAGAGAATTTATCTTCAGGTATAACTAAGTCATATGCTTGATTGCTGTCGCCACGCCCTATGAGTTTAATCGCAGTTCCGAAGGGCATCGCAACAATTACATGTACTTGTTCAGGAAACAGGTTTCCTTTAATTACAGTATTAGGCTTTAATTTTTTAAGTATGTTTTCAGTTTTCAAGGGAAGGTTTTTCACTTCTATGGGTTTATGGATTTTGTCATCAAAAGATTCGTTGATCATATAATTGAAAAATTTGGAATCAATTGTCAAATATACTTTATATTTTGTTTTGGGTATAGATCGGTATTTATGATTTATTTTATAAATGTAGTGTTGCATTTCCGCCGGCTTAGTATATTTGCTTTTCATTGTAAGCATCATGTATAATCTTAAGCAAACAGGTATGAAAATTACTGAAAAAATCAGAAAGGCCGGGTTGGCGATTACAACCCTTTTGGTTGGCTTTGCCTTTGTTTCGTGCAGCGGCGGTTCACAGAAAACCGCCGACAGGATGATGGAAGAAGCCATTGAAAAATCCACCGGAGAAGATGTGGAGGTAAACACAGACGGGCAGAAGACCACCATTGAAACAGAGGGCTACGAGGCTGAGGTGGATGCCGGCGCCAAATCCTGGCCCGGTGAAATTCCCTCTGACGTGCCTGAGTTTACTTTCGGACAGATTAATGCCGTTTCCACCGTGCTTGTTGATGGCAACACCACTTACACCATCGCTTTCAGGGAAGTGAAGGAAGGCTTTATCGACAAATACGATGCACTGCTGAAAGAAAAAGGGTTTACAACCAATGTTTTTAAAACCGGCGGCCTGGGCGGTTCCATTACTGCCGAATCGGAGAAATACACCATTGCGCTTATGGGCAACGACGGAGATGCCGCACTGTCGGTGGAGATCAAAAAACAGGAATAGATTGCCGTTGCAGTGCAGCCGTTCACAACCTCAGGCCGTTTGAAAAACCCAATGACCCGGATATTTTACAGGAGATGCATACCGCATTTAGCCCCTGTGCTTGTTTGTGTGTTGTGCCTGGCCATGCCGGAAGCCGGCGCCCAACGCCCTGTCCGTTTTTCCCATACAGGAAGGGAGGAGGGGCTTTCGCAAAGCAGCGTAAACTGCATGATCAGAGACCGCGACGGTTTTATGTGGTTTGGCACGCAGGACGGGCTTAACCTCTACGACGGTAAGAAATTCAGGGTTTTCAGAAGTCAGCCGGGAGATACAGGCAGCCTCTCGAACAACTACATTGTTTCGCTCTGCGAAGACGAAGAGGGTTTTATCTGGGCCGGCACGATGACGGGCGGCCTGAACCGGTTCAACAAACAGACCGAAAGATTCACGGTTTTCCGTCATTCGGAAAAGAGCAACTCCATTTCTGAAAACACTGTCTGGACGTTGCTGTCCGACGGCAAGGGGAGGATCTGGGCCGGAACAGGCAAAGGGCTGAACTGTTACGAAAAGCAAACAGGGCGGTTTACCGTCTTTCTACACCGCCCTGCCGATTCTGCATCCATTGCTTCCGATATGATCCTCAGCCTGTTCAGCAGTCACCGGGGCGATCTGTGGGTGGGAACGGCGGGCGGGCTTTGCCTTTATCATCCTGATGCCGGCAGTTTTACACGCTTTCCCAATCCGTATGACAAAGAGAGGCCGGGTGCAAACACCATCTGGGCCATTGCCGAAAACCATGACGGGGAGATGATCACAGGCACCAACAACGGCTTGTATCTGCTTCCCGGGAACAAGCGTTTTATTCCTGTTCCGGATTTTCCCGCTACAGCGGGCATCATCGCCTGGTCGGTTGCAACGCAAAACAACGGGCCGGTATGGGTGGGCACCGACCGCGGTCTTTTTCAGCTCTTTCAGGATGAAAGAAAATCCAGTGTGTACCGGCACGATCCTGTCGATAATTACAGCATTGCCGACGACAATGTGTGGTGTCTGCTCCACGATCCTGCAGGTTTTTTATGGGCAGGAACGAAAAACGGGATAAGCAAAACCAGGCCGACCTCTGCCGGCTTCCGCCTGCTCGGCAGCGAGCCCGGTGAACCGCTGCATTTGTCTTCCCCGGCGGCAATGGCTATCCTGGAAGATCAGTACGGGTACCTCTGGGTGGGAACCGATGGCGGAGGGCTGAACTGCATCGATCCTGAAAAAACAACGGTGACCGTTTACAATTCAGCCAATTCAGGCTTGCAGAATGATGCGGTGTGGGCGCTTGCCGAAGACAGGGAGGGCAACATCTGGATAGGCAATTACGGGGGAGGATTGCATGTTTTCAGGCGATCCGCAGGGTTGATTTACCCCCTGCCTGCTGCAGAAGGAAATCCCAAAGCGTTGGGCAACAACCGTATATTGGCCCTGTTGGCAGCAACCGACGGCACAATATGGATAGGCACAAGGGGAGGCGGCCTGGTGCATTATAATCCTTCTTCAGCCATATTCACAGCCTGGCTTCATGATGCCTCCACCGAAGGAGCCATTACGGGAAACACAGTGCTTTCGCTTGCATCCGACAAGCAAAACAGGCTGTGGGCAGGGGTTTTTGAAGGGGGATTGAACCTCTTTGACCCTGAAACGGGAAAATTCACAGCCTTCAGGAAAAATACCGACGACAGGTCAACCCTCTCCGATGATAATATCTGGGCCATTTTGTTTGATTCAAAAGGGCGGCTGTGGTTAGGAACACAGGGCGGATTGAACTATTCAACCCATCCGTCGGAAGAAATGACCTTTGGCTGTTTCACTGCCTCCGATGGGTTAAACAGCAATACCATTCTGGGACTTGCCGAAGACCATCAGGGAAACATCTGGATGAGCAGCTTCAACGGGCTTTCACGGCTTAATATCGATATGTTTACCGAAGGGAATACCCCGGTAAAAGAAACGGAAGATTTTACCGGTTTACAGCCCCTTTTCCGCTCGTATGATTCCGATAACGGATTGCAGGGAGATGAGTTCAACCAGGGCGCCTGCCACAAGGGAAAAAGTGGAACGGTTTATTTCGGAGGAACCAACGGGCTGAGCTATTTTTTGCCCGGGGATGTAAAGGAGAGCTCTTTTTTCCCTCCCGTGGTGGTTACCGGCATTAAGGTTTTCAACAGCGAGGTGTTGATACGGCCCGGAACGGGAGAAACTGAAACCGGCAGGGTGAAGCTGGTGAAAAGCGGCCGTGATTATTTACTCCCCAAAACCATTTCATATATCCATGACCTCGTTATCACCTACCGTGAAAGCGTGTTTTCATTTGAGTTTGCCTCCCTTGACTACAGCAGCCCGTACAAAAACCGCTATGCCTTTAAGATGGCGGGTTTTGACGATGAATGGAACTATGTGGGGACACAGAACAGCGCCACCTACACCAACCTGGACCCCGGCAGGTACACCCTCCAGATCAGGGGAAGCAATTCCGACGGCATCTGGAATCCCGGGCTGACTGAATTAAACATTACGATTGTCCCCCCTTTCTGGCAGACATGGTGGTTTACGGTTTCTGTGATCTCTCTTTTTGTGCTGATTGCTGCTCTCACCATCAAGCGGGCATTTCAACTGAACCGCCTGAAAGCCGAAAAGGAGAGGGCGTTCGTTGAACTTCAACTCAGGACCATCAAAAGCCAGATCGATCCGCATTTTGCATTCAATGCGCTGAATACCATCGCTTCCATGATTTATTCGGAGAAACCCGATGTGACCTATGACTATTTCACCCGCTTTGCGATGATGATCAGGAATATCCTTCGCGACAATGAGAAGATTTCGAGAACCCTGGCCGAAGAACTAGATTTTGTGAAGAACTACCTTGAACTGCAAAAAATGCGGTTCAAAGATAAATTCGATTACTTTATTGAGATGGACGAGGACATTCCTCCCGAGACACCCGTACCTAAAATGATCATTCAAACCTACGCTGAAAACGCCTTGAAACACGGCCTGATGCACCGGCAAAGCGACGGAAAACTGGTTATTGCCATAAGGAAGGATCACGATCGTCTCCATTTTTCAATCACAGACAATGGTGTCGGAAGGATGAAAGCGGCGGAGCTGAACAGCGGTTCGACCCGGAGGGGCCTGAAGATCATCGACACCATCATTGATCTTTACGGGCAACTCTACCATACGGAGATCCGCCAGAAGATTGAAGATATCGCCGATGAAAATGGCAATGCCGCCGGTACACGTGTATTGCTGACCATTTGCAGCGGGTCCGGGCAAAGAGAGCATGCCGCAACCCTTAATCAAAATAAAAATCATAAGGTATGAATCCCAGGACGCAATCCACAAAACCCATCACTGCACTGATTGTTGACGATGAAGAAAGAGCCCAGGATCTGCTGACAAGATTGTTGTCACGGATCCCCGGAGTTGAAATATGCGGCAAAGCCTTTAACACCGATGAAGCCCTCGAACTGATCATCGCCAACGATCCCGACCTGGTTTTCCTGGATGTGGAGATGCCCGGAAAATCAGGGCTCCACCTTGTGGATTATCTGAAAAAGTACCGGTTGAATACCACTGTGATTTTTGTAACGGCACATGCGGAGTTTGCCATTGACGCGCTGCGGGCATCCGCCTTCGATTACCTCCTGAAACCGGTAATGATGAGCCAGCTCACCGAAACGATTTTGCGATATAAAGCTGAAAAAGCCAGGCCATCCCAGGAAAAAAGCGCGGAAAGCCTGTCCGTTACGGCAGTGAAACCATGCAAAATCAAATTCAATACCCGCACCGGATATATCCTGGTTTCGCCGCAGGAGATCATCTATTGTGATGCCGATGTCAATTACACCGGCTTTTACTTCGGCAACAACAACAGGGAAGTGGTAACCGTCAACCTGGGCCGGATTGAAGAGATGCTTGCGCCGTACTCCTTTTACAGAATCAGCCGTTCCATACTCATCAACACTGCCTTTCTTAAAAAAGCCGACCGGCAAAGGAAGAAGTGCCTTTTAGAGAAAGCGGGCGAAGCGGTTTTTCTCGACATTTCCCCCAACCATATCCGTGAACTTGAAAAAATGATTGACAACTCTGCCGGCTCCACACCCTGAATGTCCTTTTTCCCTTACCCGTGCCGGTTGGCGCTCGCCACACATTTGGTGGGCTTCGTCACGGATTTATATCAATTCAATCAATAAGCTGAAATTTAGTTGATTACGTTGTTTGTGGCAGGTAATTTTGTGTCATGAATTTTAACTTTTTTCAATAACAAATGATGTACAAACAAAAAATTAAAGTGATGAAAAATTTTATGCTGATTATCCTCTTGACGGGGATTGTGCTTTCTCCGGCATGGTCCCAGAATGTTCCCAACGGCGATCTGGAAGACTGGGAGATCAATGGTTTGGGCGGTACCGAGCCTGTAGGCTGGGTGACGTTAAATGATGATTCATTTACCAATGTGTTTCAGGTACCCGGACATTCCGGGCAGCATGCTGCCAAACTCAGCGTGGAGTGGGACCCGATTGGTGAAATGTTCGTTGGCGCCATGTTTTTTGCGGATGGAAATTTCGGCATTTCAGAGAGGTTTACCGCTTTTGAATTTTATATCCAGGGAAACACTGCCGGTGACGATTACCTCTCTGTTTCCGTTGGAATGTGGAAACAAAACAATTTGCTGGGTTTCGGGAACCATGATTATGTGATCAACAATGCAGGCTGGACAAAGATCGTACTTCCGATTGAATACACCTCTTCAGATATTCCCGAGGAATGTTTTATCGGCATGCAGGTTGGCGGGATTGAAGGCGTTACCAGCGGCACCTTTTATATCATTGACGAACTGACCCTGACAATGAACACCGGTCCTTCCGGAATAACGGATCAGTCCATGATCACAGTCGGCGATATGCAGATTTATCCCAATCCTTTTCCCGGTAAGGGGTCTCTTGTAATCCATGCACCCGAAGAAACGGGCGGTAAGATTGAAATCATTGACCTGCAGGGCCAAATCCTGAAAACTGTGTTTTCCGGAAACCTGATGCGCGGGGAAAACCGGTTTGATATCTTTCTGCCTGAACAGGATAATGGATTGTATATCTGCAGGTTATCTTATACCGGT
This sequence comes from Bacteroidales bacterium, assembly GCA_016927695.1. Classification (GTDB taxonomy): domain Bacteria; phylum Bacteroidota; class Bacteroidia; order Bacteroidales; family JAFGHD01; genus JAFGHD01. Next base: position 13,918 of record JAFGME010000258.1, on the reverse strand, counting down.
GGCCGGGTTGCCAAAACCATCATATTGAATAAGTAAATCCATCCCTCAAGGTGAATTAGCCTGCACGGAATTATAAACCTTTAACAATAGATTAAAATGAAGACAACATTCAACATTCTGACACCGGTGGTTTCCATACTCATCCTGGTTTCAGTTTTTTCAGGCAATGTGAACGGACAAACAACCCTTGGTGTTTTGCCGGTAAACACATCCGCTGTCAATTCCTCGGTGCTGGACGCACAGCAATGGCAGGCCCTGTCGCTTCAACTTCAGGATCATCTGACGATGCAATTGGGCAGCGCCGGAACTGTCAGCAAACTGACCCGCGAACATGTACTTCTTGCATTGAAAGGGATGCCGTCGCCCGATCCGGATAATCTTTCGGCAGAAGCAATCCGCGAAATTGCGAAGAAGGAAAAGCTTAATTACCTGGTAAAATGTACTTTCGAATCCATCAAAGTGGTAGATAAAAACCTGGTTATGCCTCTCATCATATACGTGGCCGACGACAGTGGAAAGACATTCTGGGAGCGTGTACTGAAAATCGACCAGGCGCTGCCTGCCGGACCTGTTACGGAGCATATCCTGATGGAGGATTTCATCAAACCGCCGTTGGAAAAAGCGCTGGAAGAGATGAAAGCTTTAAATTTTTAAGCCTGAAGGTCTTATGAAAGCAAGAGTTTTATGTGCGGCAGCGATAACTATGTTATTGCTGCCATTTTCCTCCGGGCTGTATGCAGGAGGCCCCGACTGGCATCTTACATCTGTCATCGAAAAAGGAACTGCTGAGGCAGACATGGTGATCAGGGTAGGGGACATTGATAATTTCGGTTACGGATTTGAGGAGGGATACAATCCGTTTTCAGGGGAGCCCACCCCGCCGCACGAGTACCCCTGGATTCCCGGAAATGACGATCCGTCAGGCACCGACAGGATCATGGTGGTTTCCGGTTTCAATGGCAACCCCCCGGCAGGGATGGATGGTTACAGCAGTGAAACAACGCGGCCTGAAAATTCTGTACGGCCGATAGTGTTTGAATATTCCACGGGCGATCTGTTGGTAAAGTCGGCATCGCTTCAGATGTTTGTTGATGATTTTCAGGCGCCGGTGTATGGAACCCGGTTCAAGGCCTCTATGAACGGAATACCGTTTCCTGACCTTGAAAAGACACTGAATTCACTGAACCAGACCGGCCCGGTGGGAAAGCTCATCACTGTCAATATCCCTGAAGGTTTGCTGAAGATTGTGAGCGAAGGAAAAGTATCGCTGGTCATGGATGATGCAACCACCGGCTCAGGAGATGGGTATGCCGTTGATTTTGCGCGTATACTGATCAACCCGAAAGCCAATGGAAACCGGAAAATATCCGGAAAGATCACCGACAAAGACACAGGGAGTCCCGTGGAAGGGGCAACGGTTTCGGCCTCGGGGATAGTAAGCGTTATTACCCCTGCCAATGGAAATTATACCCTTTCAGGTGTTCCGGGGGGCCTCAATACCGTTATGGCAGCAAAATCCGGTTACCTCACGGCAACTGCCTCCGTGGAAGTGTCGGACAGCCGCAACGGGATGGCAGACATCAGGCTTGTCAAAGGCAATGAACCTCCCGCACAGGGAACGCCTCCGCCTGTGACGCCATCCTTCCAATACGACAAAACCGACGACTGGAACAAGAAATCAGTGATCATGAAAAATACACCGGAAGCCGGTCTGATGGTTAGGGTGGGCGATATTGACAATCTCAACAGCGGACTTAATGAAGGATACGACCCTTTTTCAGGTGAACCGGCCTGGTATAACGAATACCCCTGGCAGGTGGATCAATCCGATCCGGCGGGCACCGACAGGATTATGACACCCACCTCTTATAAATACAACCCGGATGTCTGGGTTGACGGGTACACCGAATCAGCAAAACGGCCCGGTAATATCCCCGTGGCGATAAAACTGGCTTTCCCTGCCATTGAGATTTCCCCGGCCCGGGCCATACTGCAGGTTTTTGTGAACGATATTCAGTGTGTCACTGCCCAAAGCCGTGTGAAAGCAATGATAAACGGGCAGGAATCGGCAGGGCTTTCGAAACTTCTTGAACAAACAGATCTTACGGGCCCCCAGGGAATCCTTATCAGCTATAACCTCACCGGTGATGAAGTCGCAGGGTTGAAGGACGGCATTCTGGAGTTACTGTTAGACGACACCATAACAGGCATCGGGGACAGCTATGCGGTTGATTTTGTGCGCCTGTTGATCAATCCAAGATAACTTATCCTTTCAGGAATATGGTAAATTGCGCTGACACTCCCCTGCGGAAAGGCTGAATTTAAATCCTGGGATGAAATACAAGGAAAATATCAAAGTCTCTTGTTATCCGGAGCCATAACTCCGGACAATCCGGGGTTAAGGATTTGTTGCAGGAATGCCCGTTTCGAATATAATCAAATCGTATCGGATAAACAGTTTACAGAATATCTTTTAACGGCCACTTCATTCTGCGAAGACCGGTATGGCTTTAGCTGGGTGGGAACGAAGGCGCTGGGGATTATTCCCCGTATAGATTAATGAAAATCAATCGTAATAAAATTTTTGTTTTTCATTGACTTGTGTGGTTATCTGTTCTATAGCTTCAGTTAATTCTGATCCAGGTTTCAATAACTCAATCTGAATATCCTTTCCTTTCAGGAATTGAGCTGTAGCATAGTAGAAGGGTTTGATCATCTCCTTAAGCTGCTGGCCTGTTTCAGGATTATTGAACCAATCCCAGGCAAAATGGTATTGCTTATGGATTAAAAAGGCAGTAAATAATTTTGTCAGGTCCCCGACATGATCGGCCTTAATCAATTCCGGGATAGTTACGATTGCGGCAGAATTGAAATCATCCATTTGCCCTGCATAAAGGTAAAGGATGGCGTCTTCAACCGGTGTTTTCTCATCAGGCAATGCTTTATGGAAGTTTTGCATCAGTTGAACAACGTCAGTGTTCCGGTTATTCGTGAGGTAATAGAACCAGGCAAGGTAATGAAATGCCCGGTGTTGATTATGATCAATTGCCTCCTTAAAGCGATTTTCTGCATCTTTTAATCTGCCTGTATTATAATAAAGCATGGCTAAATTGTTCAGCGCTCTGTTAATACCTTTTTTAAGGGCTTGCAGGTAATACTTCTCTGCTTCTTCATTCCTGCCGGTTTCTGAATAAAGAATACCTAAAAGCCAAAGTGCAGCATTGTTTCCCAGGTCAATTGATTTAAAAAGAAGTTGTTCAGCTTCTGGATTTCTGTTTTCTAATATGCAAGTCATAGCCTCAATAAGGTATTTTTTATCCGATTCTTGTTCGATCTCTGAAATCAATTCTATTGCCCTGCTGTAATTGGCTTTGTTGATCTCATTCATAGCAGAATCATACAAATCTTTTGAATGTGCAGGGATCCATTGCTGGTATTCTTTAACATCTTTTTGATAACTCTTCACTTCTTCTGCAATTGAATCTCTTTGCTCCACGGTAAGATATTTTGAAGGTGCCAAAGCAGATGCCATCAGAGCCAAATAATCATGTCTTGCATTTCCGGTTTTAACCACATGGGTGAAATCACTATATACTGCGCTCAGTACTTCCTTGTTGTACCAATTCTCAAGAAAAACAGTCAGGTATCTGACCTTCCGCTTTTCTTTCGGGCCGCCCTGTGTCATTAACAGCCAAAGATTGAAGAAACGCTCGGAAATCCGGTAAAGGTTATCTCTTTTACCAACCGGCACTTTTTCAACTATCCGGTCCTTGTGGAGTTGATTTAATAATGCAGAAATGGTTTTCCCCGGCATTTTACATTTGTTAACCAGGCTTTTTACCCCCGTTGCATCCCAAAAGCCGGATAGTTCAAGAACCACTTTTCTTTGAGCAGGGGCTAAGGAATTAAGCCGTTCCTGGTATAACGGTGAAGCACGGTCAAGTATCATCCGGAGGTATTCAAATTCTTTCTCATGTGGCCGGACAATCAAAAGTTCCAGAAAATTGAGGAGTGTCCGGGGCATTCCATCGGTTAAAAGCCTGATTGTTTCAATCTTGCCAGGATTGTGATGAACAAAATGTTTTATTTCAGGCATTTGAAAGCAATCCGACCAATGCAGCAACAACTCTTTCACCTCCTTACTGCTCAAGCTATCCAGGTAGGTAGTCCTGAAAAACTGGTAAAAAGGTAAATCATATTTCCAGTAGTGCTCATTCATTCGTGTACTACATCCTACGATCCTTAAATCCTTGTAATTGATTAAAAGTTCGCGCAGAATATTGGAATCATCGCCAATGTTATCGAAGATCCTGTCAATATTATCAAGCAAGAGCAGTAACTTTTTATTCTGATCATTCAGCGACCTGTTTATTGCTTTGTAGAGATCAATTGTGTAGGATTCCCGGTTTTCAATTTCATCTGTCCATACAGGCACATCTGTGGTGATGTTTCTATCATTTAACTCACGGATGATCATGTCCCACAGATCATAGAGCCTGTAAACACCTGCCTGCTCTTCGCTCAGGTAAATGACAATAAGCCATTTATTTATTTTATCATTCCTGTTGACTTCAGCCATGATCCTGCGAAGCAGTGTTGACTTGCCACTCCCGCGCCTTCCTATTAGCAAATAATGCTGGATCGAACCGGACATATCGTCTTTTTCAATTTCTGACATGATCCGGTGAAATTCTTTTTTTCTGACAATAAAATTCCTGAGTATTTCCTCATCGGATAAATTTGCTGATTGATAAGATGTTATGCCTTTCAGGCAATGATTAGTGACCATAGTTGCGTTTATTTTTCAATTTCAAATTCAGGATGTCGCATCATCCACCAGCTTTTCAACAAAGGCGAAACAAACCTGTATTGACTCTGGTGGCATTCAGATAAATATCCGTCATTCACCAGCATTTTCAGATGATTCATATACTTGTCCCTTTCAGCATATTTTACTGAAAGATCGAAAATTTCCTGAGTGGTAATATATCCGGCATGTGCTATTCTTGTTAAAATATCTCTGCAAAACTCAAAAGCAGATTGCGACAGGTAATCAGGCCTTAACCTATCCTCCCAATCATTTAAATTCTTTTCTTTATTAATGATCTGTTCAAGAGCGCTGTCAATATCGGAATTAGTCAGTCCCGGTCTGTTCTCACTATACAATGTATCATTGCACTCCTCAATTAATAATTGAATAAAGAAGGGGATCATATGGCCTAATTTTTCTAATAAGTATGCAGCCTCAGCCTCCTTTATGATCATAGTTGAGCCATCGGTCAATTGTCTGATTAATTCTTCTGCCTCTGGTAAACTTAACGGGCCGACCTTCAGGGGGTGCAAGTCATTTATAAGTGTTAGCCTGTCAATAGATTCAACCACATGTTCTAATCCTACTGATCCGCTGAGAACAAAAAAACAGTGACGAAATTCCTTTTTTTGCCTTATCTCTCTTAGCGTTTGGAGGATATCAATTGCATTTTCAATGTTTTCATATTTTCTTATTCGGTAGATGACTTCAGAAAATTCATCCAGAAACAAGACTACTTTTTCTTCTAATTCAGGTAGTTTAGCAATTAGGGATAGCAGTTCAGTTTTATAATCTGATTTAATTTCTTTGATTTTAATTCCCCCCTCCCGACTAATCTCTTCAATTCCTTTTGCTTTGAGCCATTTGACCAATATCTTCTTGACCCTCTCAATCTTTCCCAATTGGTTAAGAAGTAAAAAGTAAAGCCGTTTGTAAAAATCATCTTTTCTGTTAACCGACTGAATATTTTCAAAAACGCAAGTATATCCCTTCCTTTTTTGATTTACGATATCGATCATAATTGAAGTTTTGCCTACACGTCGGGGCGCTGAGAACAAAACATGAACTCCTTTTTCAATTTCCCGCCACAGCTCATCATTGATGTATTGACGGCGAAAAAACCTCGAGCCTTCGGCTGGCGGGCCTGTTATGGTATTTGGATGTTTCCAGTGAATATTTTCCATTTAACAATTAATTTTTTGGCAAAGATACATAACAATAAATATATTGACAAAACAATTTAACAACAATTATATTGTCTAATTCAGGTTTTTCTGCTTTTTAAACCAAAATGAACCCGGAATGGCAAGACATCCCTGGTTACTTGAGTAATAACCAAAAAAGAATTTCATAAAATTCTCCTGATGAATAACCTGAAAACTACTGTTAATAAACCTACTCCACCACCTCCCAGATCACCTCCGCCCTGGATTTATTCTTCAGGCTCACCTCCCCAACTTTCCTGCATTGGAAGGATTCCTTCACCTTTTCATAGGCTTTTTCATTGATCACGATCTGACCGGGAGATGCTGCCGATTGTAATCTCTGGGCAGTATTCACCACATCCCCGATCACAGTATAGTCAAGCCGTTTAAGGCCGTGCGAACCGATATTGCCCGATACCACTTCACCGCTGTTGATCCCAATGGAAACCTTGGGCCTGAAATGAACATGATCGCTGTGCCCGGGAAGTTTTTCGATTTGACTACGAACTGCCAGGCAGGCATCAATAGCCCTGTCGAGGTGAAAATCACTACGAAAGACAGCCATAATGGCATCGCCGATGAACTTATCCACAAATCCGCCCTGGTTGAGGATCTCTTTCACCATTACATCGAAAAGGCTGTTGAGCAGCTTTACCACATCGTCGGGCTTTTCGTTTTCGCTGATGGCCGTAAATCCGCAAATGTCAATGAAAGCCACAGTCGCCTCCACCGTTTCATTTTTCAGGAGCGATGATTCAAATTCACGGGTGTCCATATAATTGAGCACCGTTTCATCCACATACATCTTCAGGATGTTGTTTTCCTTGATCGCCTTCAATGTTTCGCGCAGATGTTTGACATGCTTCAACGTTTTTTCGATGGTGAGTTCTAGGTCGTTGAAATCAACCGGCTTGGTCACAAAGTCAAAAGCTCCACGGTTCATGGCTGTGCGGATATTCTCCATGTCGCCATAAGCCGAAACGATCACCGATTTCAGCAGCGTATGTTTTTCATTCAATTTGGAAAGCAGGGTGAGTCCATCCATCTCAGGCATATTGATGTCGCTCAGAACCACTTCTACATCGTTATGTATCTCAAGTTGTTCCAGGGCGTGGCGGCCGTTTTTGGCGAATATGAATTCATACAGGTTCTCCCTGATCTGTTTCCTGAATTTTTGTTTGATGAGGATCTCGAGATCGGCCTCATCATCCACTACGAGAATCTTAGCCATCATCGTAAGGTTTTGATTTTTTCTTTAAGTTCTTTAAAGTCAACCGGTTTGGTAAGGAAATCGTCAGCTCCCTGTTTCATGGCCCGTGTATAATTTTCCTCATCACCATAGGCTGTGATCATCATCATGAATGGAGGCGGGATGGTGTATTGCTCTTTGATGTGATCAAGCAGCTCAAGCCCGCTCATACCCGGCATGTTGATATCTGATAAAATAAGAATGGCTTCATGTTGATTGCCATTGAGATAATTCAGAGCCTCTTCACCTGAAAAAGCAAATTCAAAAGTAACTTCCCCGTTACGTATCTCCCTCCTGAACTTTTGTTCAAACAGGAGTTGAATGTCTTTTTCGTCATCCACTACAAGTATTTTCATAGCCATTTTAAGTTGGTAATTCAATAATAAATTCGGTTCCTTCTCCCGGCCTGGTTTCTGTTTTCAGTTTACCTCCATGCCCTTTTGAAATAATGTCATAGCTCAGGCTTAATCCAAGCCCGGTACCCTGTCCGGTGGGCTTTGTGGTGAAGAAAGGCTGAAAGATCTTGTCTTTTATTTCATCCGGTATACCGTTGCCGTTGTCTTTCACCCTGATTTCAATTTTGTCAGCGAGTTTTCTCGTGCTGACAATAACTACGGGTTTATATTTACTGCCCTCCGTCGCTGAAGTTTTGGCAGATACAGGGCTTCGACTTCGCTCAGCACAAGCATAAAAAGCGTTGTTGATCAAATTCAGCAATACCCTGCCAATATCCTGTGGAATAATTTCGATCTGTGGCAAATCCGGGTCAAGGTCCGTTTTGAAATCTGCATTGAAAGTTTTGTCTTTTGCCCGCAGGCCATGATAGCTCAGACGCAGGTATTCCTCTGCCAAAGCATTAAGATCGGCAGGTTCTTTCTGACCGGTACCGGTTCGTGAGTGTTGTAACATTCCCTTTACTATGGCACCGGCACGTTTTCCATGCTCATTGATTTTTTGAAGGTTTTGCTTCAAATCATTTTTCAGGGTGATGATCTCATCCCGGTTGCCTTTTTCCATTTCATCAGTTAATTCGTCTATCATATCAACACTTACTTCCGCGAAATTGTTGACGAAATTGAGCGGATTTTGTATTTCGTGTGCAATACCGGCTGTCAATTCACCCAGAGAAGCCATTTTTTCTGCATGCACCAGTTGTGTCTGGGTGGCGCGAAGATTGGCGAGGGTTTCATTCAGCCGGCGGTTCAGTTTTTGTTTTTCCAGAAACCTTACAAATATGATGATCACCAGCACAACAGCCAGCAACATCCCCAACAGAAAAATGTTGCGCGATAATCGTTCCCGGTTGATCTGTGCCTGTTTTAAGGCCATCATTTTTTCATTACTTTCGTTCTGAAGCGCTATTTTATTTTCAAATTCAAGCTTGTTGGTCAGCCGGGTGATCTTCTCCATATTTTCTGAAACTGCCAGAGAGTCTTTAACCTGGTCGAATTTCAAACGGTTCAGGTAGGCATTTTTGTAGTCGCCCAGCTTATAATAGGATTCAGCTATTTTGCCGTAAACCTCTTTAATATAAATCATCGGCGCCCTGGATGCGGCTTTTTCGGCCTGTTGCAACCATCTCAAAGCCTGCCGGTGTTCTTTCCTGTTCAGATGGATGGAGGCAATGTTTATTGACGCTCTTAACTCTCCGGTGTCATCCCCTGTTTCACGACTCAAATCCAAAACGGTGAGAAACTGACTCAGGGCTTTGTTCGTATCCGGAAGGAGGAGATAGCATTCACCCAGACTCATACAAGCATCTATAATACTGATCTTGTATCCCGACAGTTGTGCATAGTGCAATCCTTTCTCATAATGATTTACAGCCTCAGCAAAGTTCCCCTTTGATGATAATATACTCCCGATGTAAGCATAACTTGCAAATGTGCTGTAACTATCGGTTGATTTCAAACGGATTTTCAATGCAGCCCGGTGAAGTTGTAAAGCTTCATCCACCCTCCCGGCCGATTTATTGGAAACACCCATATCATTATACACTCTTGCTATACCCAGTGAATCATCTAACTGTGTAAAGATTTCAAGGGCCTTACCCTGGCTGTTCAACGCGTTTTCCCATTGTTCAACAAAGGCATACACAAAACCCATAGCCAGATGGATTTCGATAATGTTGGCCGTATCTTTGATTTCTTCACTGATCTTTAAGGCTTCCATCAGTTTTGCCAGGGCTTCCCCATAATTTCCCAGATTCCGTTCGGTGATGGCCACATTTGTCAGTTGCATTGCATAGCTGGCGCTGTCGCCCAGTTCACGGAACAGATCAAGGGCTTTCAGGGTGTACTTACCGGCAAGCTGATGGCGACCATTGAAATCATATATGTTTCCAATGGTGCCGTAAATGCTTGCTTCTTCATATTTATTGCCTGTTTCCATTATGATTTGTAAGGCTGCCTGCAGGGTGTCCTGTGCTGTTTCAATGTCATTTGTAACAATTGCCCTTCCGATGTTGGTCAAACTTCGGGCTTTGAGAATGCGACACCGGTTCAAATAGTGTTTGTTGAATTTCACCGGTTCGCTCTTCAGCAGACTGTCAGATAAAGTCAGCGCCAGTGTGGCAAAATAAAGGCAACTATCCAGGTTTGAGTTGTAAAACTGTTCCCATGCCAGATCGTTTAAAATATTAATTTTACTGGTATCGCTGGTAAACGTATTGGCAGGTCTGGCAAACAGTCCTTCCTGCCGGAAAAACATTCCCGCCAACATAAAGCCTAATATGATGAGTTTATGCATTTTCATAATTGATCCAGTGGTAATTGAATAATAAATTCTGTTCCAACATCCGGTTGTGTTTCCATCTTTAATTCTCCGCCATGCGCTTTGATGATATCGAAACTCAGACTCAATCCCAGGCCGGTGCCCTGCCCCGTTGGTTTGGTCGTGAAAAAAGGTTGAAAGATTTTATCCTTTATTTCGTCAGGGATCCCATGCCCGTTATCTTTCACCCTGATCTCAATTTTGTCACCGAGACTTTTCGTGCTGACGGTGACTTCGGGTTTGTATCCGCTGTCCTCCATCGCTGAAATTTTGGCGGATACAGCGCTTCGACTTCGCTCAGAGCAGGCATAAAAAGCATTGTTGATCAAATTCAGCAACACCCTTCCCATATCCTGCGGCACCACATTCACCCTGGGCAAATTTTGGTCAGCCTCCAGCCTGAAGTCCGCATTGAATGATTTGTCCTTCACACGCAGACCGTGGTAGGAGAGCCGTAAAAACTCGTCGGCCAGCGCATTGATGTCGACAGGGCGTTTTTCTCCCTTGCCGGTGCGGGAATGTTCGAGCATGCCCCTAACAATGCTGCTTGCTCTTTTGCCATGTTGTAAAATGATCTCAAGGTTTTGGATCAGACCGGCAGTGATCTCCTTTACTTCGTTTGTGTTGCCCTTATCCATCTCCTCATTCATCTCTCGTACCAGATCGGCGCTCACTTCGGAGAAGTTGTTGACGAAGTTCAACGGGTTTTGTATTTCATGGGCAATTCCGGCGGCCAGTTCACCCAATGAGGCCATCCTTTCGGATTGAATAAGCAGGCTCTGTGCTGTTTTCAGTTCATGGTAAGATTTTTCAATCTCTTTCGCCTGTGCCAGTTCGCGTTGCATTGCCCTATGCCTCTCCTTTGCTATCAATCGACGGCGCTGAATCCGGTCAGCCAGGTATATGATTAAAATCAGCAGTAAGCCGTAAAAGATGTAAGCCGGCCAGGAGAGATACCAGGGTGGCAGGACATTAAAACGGTAAGTAGCCGGCTCGCTCCAAAAACCATCGGGACTTTGCACTTTGACCAAAAAAGTATATTCGCCGGCAGGCAGATTGCCATATTCGGCTGTGGATTTGGTGTCAGGAGTACTCCAGTCTTGGTCATAACCTTCGAGTTTGTATTGGTAGCGAACCAAAAACGGCCTGCGGGTTTCTACACCTGCGAAGTCGAATCCAATATGATTAAATGAGTATGGCAAAGTGAGATTCAGGGGAACAGCATAAAAAGATGAAATGCTGTCGAAACGGATGGATCGGAATTGTCCGGTAAGTGTATCTCGTTCGCTTTTGCTTAATATTTTTCCAAAAACAAGCAGTTCGTCGTTTTGCTCAGGTGGGACAAAATTGCTAAAGGTTGCTGTCTGGTCCGGTTTCTTTCTGTTTTTTTGCAGCGTGTGCCAACTGATATACTCGTTATTGACCTTAACACTCCGGATAAAAATCCGTGGAGCTGCCGGGCTTTTATGCATCCTGCCGTAGTCAAACCGTACCAGTTTATCGCCTGTACCTCCCCAGAGCACCCCCCGGCTGTCAATCAACATGCTGTTGTTATTGCTGATATCCCTGATGGGAAATCCTGTCTTCTGATTGTAATTTTCACGGCCGTTTTTAGCGAGGGTTTTACCCGAAGGATCCAGTCCGCCTTTCAAGACGGTTATCCCTTCATTCGATCCGATGAAAATATTGCCGGCGCTGTCCTCCAAAATATTATACACTACATTGTTGGAGAGGCCGTTGTTGGTTGAATAGTTTTCAAAAATCGCTTCACCCGGTTTTAATGATTTCTGGTTGATGAGGGTTTCTGCGATCTCTTTCCTGATAATTGCAATACCGCCGCCCCATGTTCCGGTGAGGATATTTCCGTGGCGATCCTCCAATACAGATGAGAGCTTGTCGTCGGGCAGTCCCTGACCGGTGGTAAAATTGATAAAGCTTTCCCCGTTGAATATACTTAAGCCGCCACGGGTAGCAAACCAGATATTCCTGTTCCGGTCTTCCATAATCGCCCAAACCGTGTTGTGGATCAAACCCTGATCGGTGGTGTAATTTGTGAACGATTTGCCATCAAACCTGCTCGCGCCACCCTGGTAGGTTCCAATCCAAAGCCGGCCGTGGCGGTCTTCTTCAAAACACACTGTGTAATCACTATTCATCCCCTGCCCGGTGGTGTAGGTGCAAAATGTTTGCCCGTCGAATGTATGCATACCGGTTGGTGATCCCAGCCACAGGTTGCCATTCCGGCCGGCCATCATGGCAAGTATATAATTGCCGGGTAAGCCTTGTGAGGAGCTGTAATTTGTAAAAAATGACCTTTTCGTGATTTTATCAGCCGGAGTGTATTTTGTGATCCCGGCATCGTTGGAACCAAACCAAAGATTTCCTGTGCGGTCTTCGGTAACGGCATAGATCACGGTTCCCGGCAACCCTTGTTTGGCAGTAAAGCCCATGACGCTCTGCCCGTCATAACGACACAGGCCCCCCCCCAGTGTGCCGAACCACAGGCTGCCGGCCTCGTCCTCAGTAATACTGCAAACAATGTTGTTGGATAATCCCTGTTCCGTTGTAAGGTTAGTGAATGAACCGTCTGTCTTGCTGTAAACTGAAGCCCCCCCGTAAGTGCCGAACCAGATGTTTCCAAACATATCCACCAGGCTGCTCCGGATGTTGTTGTTAACCAATCCATCCTCAGCAGAAAAAGTCACAGGCTCCGATTTTCCTGAAGGATCAAACCTGATGATCCCTTCTTCTGTTCCGAACCACAGAATACCATCCTGATCTTCAACCAGGGTTTTCACCGTTAAGTCTTTCAAACCCGCCATTATGAAAACATTGAGAAAGGCTTTGGTGTTGCCGGGGTTATAATGATACACCCCTTTTTTTCCGGCAAACCACAAACCGCCGGTTTTATCCTGAAGGATGTCATATACAGCATTCCCCTCCAGGCCGTCTTCCTGATTAAAATTGATAAAAGTCCCGGGGCCTTCATCATTTTCTGAAACAGGGAGCAGGCTCAGACCGTTTTGTGTTCCGATCCAGATGTTGCCATCCAGGTCTTCCATGATGTGATTGATATCGTTATCGGGAAGCCCCTGTTCCGTAGTATAATTGGTAAATGACCTGCCGTCGTAAACGCTGATCCCCCCTAAAGCGCCGAACCAGATATTGCCCCGACTGTCCTCCGTAATGCAGTTGACCAGGTTGTGTATCAATCCGTTGGACGAATTAAAGTGGGTGAAGTTTTTCCCATCGTATCTGCTCACACCATTGCCTGAGGTTCCGAACCAGAATAACCCGTTTTGATCCCTGAATCCGCAAAGGATACTGCTCATAGCCAATCCATCTTCCGTATTGAAGTTTTTCATGTGTATGAAAAAGTCGGCCTGGTTCTTAACTGCAGGCCTTGCTTCTGACATTCCTGTTTTCTTTGGTGGAGGCAGGCGTTCCAGGTATTGCCTTTCCGGTTCACCTGCTTTTACCACAACCGGCGCCAAAACCGAATCAAGCTGTATGGCAGTTTTCCCACTGTCTTCCCCGGGATTGGACTGGCATCCCCACAAGCTCACGAGGATGGTTCCAGTTATCAGTATGGTGGATATGATTGGGTTCAGTGACATCTGCATTGTTATATAATTGAGAACAAAATCATGTTATTAATCGGGACATAATGTCCTGATTATGGTCCTGATAAAAATATTTTAACTTCATCTGTTGCACCATCTTTAAAATCACTTGAATCTTCATCATGGACAATAGGACCATGCGTTTGACCATGCGAAGCATCTTGTTAAGTAATAATATCATTGGCATGGACAGTCCCAAGGACACTATGTCCCTTATCATGTCCTTGGAATGGAATAGTACCCCTAAGAGGTAGATATT
>JAFGME010000257.1 GCA_016927695.1 Bacteroidales bacterium | reverse complement strand
GACGGGTTCGGATACCGCTTTAACCGCCAAAACCTCCTCCCCTGAGGAGGTTTTTTTATTAAAACCTGATTATGTTTTATGTATATACCGCTACTGAATGGTTTTGCGAAAAATACTGAGCTACAATGAGCGGCATAACTGCTTCTAATAGAAAAACGCTTCGCATTTTTTATAAGAAGCAGTATATATCCTGCAAAAGTCTGGCAGATGGATCATTTTATATCGGATACACCAATGATCTCCAAAAAAGGCTTGCACAACACAATAACGGGGAGTCAAGATATACCTCAAAGAAAATGCCCTGGAAAACCGAAGGGGAATCACGGGTATTTCAGAGATGCCTTTTTCAGTATTCCTGGTGCGGAGAATAACATCCATCCCGATAAATTATGTATTGTTTTCCGGGAATGTGGTTATACAGGTACACTTTCTCAAGGCTCCCATTTTTTCTGAAACTCATCCACCCAGGTGTCGATGTTGCCGGGTTTCCGGAGGTTAAACCTGTATGAGATGCCAAGAGCGCTGAACAGATAATAATCCCATGTGATCTCAAGGTCTTTGTCTCGGAGCGTATCCAGTTTATCGTTCCTTGCCTGTCGGATGCCCATTTCTGCCGTTAAACTGAAATCCTTGCCTATGTCATAACTTGCCCGTCCGCCAAAAAAATATACAAACTCAGGCACTTTGGTCTTTATGGTTACCTCTGTCTTGCCTGAAGGGGGGCGTATCATCTCGTTTTTCCATTTCGACCTGGAATCAAAGAAAAAATGGCCTGCGCCTGCAAAAGGATAAAACCTGAAGGGAAAATCTTTTCCTCGAAAAAAAACCTCAGTTAACTCAATGCCGAAGTGAAGGTTATATTCCAGGATTTCGGCTGAAAAACTCTGATTTGGGGTCTGAGCCTGAAAACTGCCATACAATACCTGTCCGCAAACCAGCAGCCTGTCGCCAAAAAGACTTTTAGAAGCCCAAAGGCTGGTGCCCGGGCCGCTTTCGAGAGAAAGTTTTTTCGAGAGATCATTGTCGTAAACACTCAGATCCCCGTAAAAGGAAGCGCTTCCGATGCCTGCTCCCAAAGTATAATGGTCGAGTATCCAGTTTCCCTGTCCCGAAACAGGTTCATGAAACATCAGCCACTGAGCGCTTATAAGACTACAGCCGGCAAGTATGCCCTTCCATGCCCGGGTATCCATAATGGTTGTTTTTGCTATTATTCACCAAATATATGCAATAATTTGCGTAATTGTATCAAAAGGAAAAAAAATTGATTAACAGTGTCAGAGGTAAGGAATAATAATGCACAAGAATTCAGAGGTATGTACAGACAACAGATCAAGGAAGATGAATGTTTGTGACGTCCGGATACCGGAACATGATGGAGGCATACGGTGTCCCGCCGGGGTTTTTCCTGCGAATACATTGAACAGTTACGAGCGCTGGGGCAGGAAACGATCAGAACCGAAGAAAAGGTTACCAATTTATTCGGGGTGCACGAGGTGACCATCAACACCATTGAAATAAAAAGATGCCAAAAACCGCCTCCGGATATTAACCCAGATTAAGCGTTGTAAAATGCCGGAATACAATATTACCCTCGGGCTTGTCATGCTTGTCATATTCGGCATCTTAGCCGTTGTTATCTATCTGCCCCTGAACTACCTTTTTAAAAAGCTCTCTGCATCCCTCCAAAAAATAGCAAGAACAACCCTGATAATAATTGGGATCACAGGTTTTTCTTTTTTTATGTTTCAGGTTGGGTTTGCCATCCTCATCCAGGGACAGGTCAACAGGCAGTTGGGCTTCAATTATGCTACGCCGTGTTCAGAAGATGGGGAAGCATTTATCATCACACGGGTTGATTCAAACATGGCCATGTTCCGTGCAGGATTGAAGGTGAACGACACCGTACGCCTTACACGGGTTGACGATCTCTATACGATGCTGCTCGGCAACCAGGGTGGAGAGGTTTCCATCCCCATCCGGCGGGGGGGTGAAACTCTGGAGGTGAAGGTGTGGGTTCCGGTAATGAAAATCAGGTACAGGGGGATATGTATGGTGTATTGATGATGAAACTCCTGTTTAAACACCAGCGGGAGTACTTATTCCCTCACTAAACACCGCCGGGAGCTGCGCACACCGGCGGGTTAGGCGCTTCCTAAACCCGGCGGTGTTTAAAGCGAAAGAAGAAAATAATTGATCCTGATTTATTCATTCGGTTGCCTGTTTTAAACTTCAACACAGTAATCCCTTTTAAAATCCTTCTGCTGGCCATCAAATACATATCCCAATGGATTCCGGATGATCAGGGTTTCGCCAATTTTTGTAATGTTAAAATCGTGGGAATGACCGCAAATCCAGTATTTAATTTGCGGATTTGAAAGGATGAGTTCACTGAGGTCGCTTGCATAGGCAGAATTCAGTTCATGACCTTTCATGCTGTCGGGAATACAATCGTAACCTGGCAAATGGTGCGTCATCACGACTGTTTTTCCATTGAATGGTTTGGCCAGTTCCTCTTTGATGAATTGAACTGATAGCCGGTGGTAGCGATTGGTATCTTCCACGCTTAGCGGGTATTTTTCTCCATCCATGTTTTGGTGGGATATCAGCCTGTAGTCGTTCATGTAACAGGAAATAATCTCCTTTTTCTCCTCCGGCACCCAACTCCATAAAACACTCACAATATATTTCACATCCTCAATCACATGGCTTAGGTTGTTTAACCGGATGAAATTTTCGGCGATACGGCTTTTATACATAGGGTAGGCATAATCAATAATGCCTTTATAAAATTCATGGTTGCCCATAGTTGAGATGATGAATGAAAAATCTTTTGTTATCTGATCATAAAAGAACCGGGCCTTCTTTTTGTACTTATCACAAATAATATCTCCGGCCATCAATAAAATATCAGCAACCGGAATCAATGGATTGCTCTTCAGCCATTCCCTGTTTTCGGGGAATTCGAGGTGTAGGTCGGATATGATCTGAATTTTCATTGTTTCCTTACGATCTTATTACCGGAAAATTCTGTCGGTACACACCAGACTCATCTTTGTCAAGCAGTTTTTCAAAAAGTACTTCCTGGACTTCGGCTTTCGCATTATCTTTTAACCGGCACACAAAATATACATCTTCATCTGTCCAATCTGCAAACTGCTTGTAATAGTTGTATGCTTTATCGAAGACCAACATACTTCCCTTTGATGGGTTCAAATGCTTTAAAAACTTCTTATCGTGCATTTTTGCCTCGCTGATTTTGGCAAATACTGCCGTGTCTGCATGTACATCGGTCAGCATGTGTACTTTGAGCCCCCCCTTTTTCTTGCCATCGCCTTTCGGATTGCGCCCAACGCCTTTCATTACTTCCGAAAATAAATGCTTTGTTGTATCTTTGCCCATGTTGTAGTTTTTTGTTTAGCAAAACAAACTTACAACATTGGGGCGAAACCTTGCGGCTGTAGCCCCTTTTTTACTGATTTTTTTAATCGGTCAGTAGTGATTCCGGAACAGGAAAATTATCAGGGTTCCGCATACTTTGTCATATCTGTGACACCCTTCTCCCCGGAATCGTCCGGCAGGATATTAAAACAAGGGCCGGCTGTTCAAAACCGGCCCCTGACCAACAAAATTAAAATTATAAGAAAATTTACCCTGTAAAAAAAACGGTTAATGGCGGATATTATTTTAATACAACTGCCGGATTGTAAATTAATCCAAACTTAACCCGCATAAAAATCCAATACAACATTTTTTCGTAATATTGCACCCCTGAATTTTTTATGAAAACACTGTACTTTAAATATTTAATAAATTTTGCATATCATGACAGCCAATAAAAAACATGTCTATCTTTTCGGAGATAAAAAAGCCGAAGGAAATGCAGCGATGAAAAGCCTCCTTGGCGGAAAAGGCGCCAACCTCGCTGAAATGAACCTGATCGGTGTGCCTGTACCCCCCGGCTTCACCATTACCACAGAAGTCTGCACCCTATATTATACCGAAGGCAGGGATAATGTCGTCAAATTGATAAAGCCCGAAGTTGAAAATGCTGTAAAGAATCTGGAATCGATTATGGGAATGAAATTCGGCGACGACAAAAACCCGCTGCTTCTCTCTGTCCGTTCCGGCGCCAGGGCCTCCATGCCAGGCATGATGGACACCGTTTTAAACCTCGGACTGAATGAGAAAGCTGTTGAAGGACTGGCCAAAAAGACCGGAAACGATCGCTTCGCCTGGGATTCCTACCGCCGGTTTGTACAGATGTTCGGCGATGTGGTACTCGGAATGAAACCCGAATCCAAAGAAGCTGAAGATCCTTTCGAAGTGATCATCGAGCATTTGAAGGAAGAAAAAGGGGTGAAACTGGATACCGAGCTCACAACCGCAGACCTGAAGGAACTGGTAAAAAGATTTAAGGAAGCCGTTAAGAAAGTTACCGGCATGGATTTCCCCGACAACCCATGGGAACAGCTATGGGGCTCGGTGATGGCTGTTTTCGGAAGCTGGATGAACGACAGGGCCATTGTGTACCGCAAGCTCAATAACATCCCCGATGAATGGGGAACGGCCGTAAACGTTCAGGCCATGGTTTTCGGAAATATGGGCGAAAACTCCGCCACCGGTGTTGCTTTCACACGCGATGCCGCCACAGGCGAAGACCTCTTCAACGGGGAATACCTCATCAATGCACAGGGAGAGGATGTCGTGGCAGGTATCCGCACACCTCAGCAGATCACGAAAACAGGCTCACAGCGCTGGGCCGAACTTGCCAAAGTGGATGAAAACACCCGTGCAACATTATATCCCTCCCTGGAGGAGGTGATGCCTTCAGTTTACCGGGAGTTGGACAAAATCCAGCAAAAACTTGAAGATCACTACAAGGATATGCAGGATATTGAATTCACCATCCAGGACGGAAAGCTGTGGCTCCTCCAGACCAGGAACGGAAAACGCACCGGCGCAGCTATGGTGAAAATTGCCATGGATATGCTGAACGAAGGCATCATTGACAAGAACACAGCCCTCATGAGGGTGGAGCCCAACAAGTTAGATGAACTCCTGCACCCTGTGTTTGACAAAAAAGCTCTTGCCGTCGCCACGGTTGTGGCCAAAGGCCTCCCCGCCTCTCCCGGCGCTGCCACCGGACGTATTGTTTTTCACGCAGATGAAGCAGAAGAGTGGGCTGAGCGAAAAGAAAAAATTATCCTGGTCAGGATCGAAACTTCCCCCGAAGATCTGAGCGGTATGAATGTGGCCGAAGGAATCCTAACTGCACGCGGGGGCATGACTTCACACGCCGCCGTTGTTGCCCGCGGGATGGGAAAATGCTGTGTGTCCGGGGCAGGTTCTGTAAAAATCAATTACAAGGAAAAAACACTCACCGGTGAAGGAGTCACTTTCAAGGAAGGCGACTGGATATCCCTCAACGGCTCTACCGGGGAGGTGTATAAAGGCAAAATTGACACCGTTGCCGCTCAGGTGGGCGGGGATTTTGCCCGACTCATGGAACTGGCAGATAAAAAATCCCGCATGTATGTCCGCACCAATGCCGACACACCTCACGACTCAAGGGTAGCCAGGGAATTCGGGGCCAAAGGCATCGGATTGTGCCGTACCGAACACATGTTTTTCGGTGATGGTAAAATCCAGGCCATGCGCGAGATGATCTTAGCCAAAGATGAAACCGGAAGAAGGGAAGCTTTGCAAAAACTCCTCCCCATCCAGAGAGAAGACTTTGAAGGCATCTTCGAAGCCATGCACGATCTGCCGGTGACCGTCCGCCTGCTTGATCCCCCATTGCATGAGTTTGTGCCCCACGAAGAAAAGGAACAGCAGGAAATGGCCGACCTCATGGGAATCACCCTCGAAGAGGTGAGATCAAAAGTGGCCGACCTCTCCGAATTCAATCCCATGCTTGGACACCGCGGCTGCAGGCTGGGCAACACCTATCCTGAAATTTCCGAAACACAGTCACGCGCCATCATCGAAGCAGCCCTCAACCTGAAGAAAAAAGGCATCACTGCAAAACCGGAGATCATGATACCCCTCACCGGCACCTACGAAGAGATGAAAATGCAGGAAACGATTGTGAGAGATACAGCGGAAAAAGTGTTTAAAGAGAGGAATGAAAAAATCGACTATCTCGTCGGGACGATGATAGAGATCCCCAGGGCAGCTTTGATAGCAGACAAAATAGCCCGGTCGGCCGAGTTCTTCTCCTTCGGCACCAACGACCTCACACAGATGACCTTCGGATATTCCAGGGATGATGCCGGCAAATTCCTGCCTGTTTATCTTAAAAAGAATATCCTGAAAGTGGATCCGTTCCAGGCTTTGGACCAGGAAGGGGTGGGGCAGCTTATTACCATGGCGGTGAAAAGGGGAAGAAAAACCCGTAAAAAAATCAAGCTTGGCATCTGCGGCGAACACGGCGGCGAGCCCTCTTCCATCGATTTCTGCCATAGGGCAGGTCTGGATTATGTAAGCTGTTCGCCTTTCAGGGTCCCCATTGCCCGACTGGCAGCAGCTCAGGCAATGATCAGGGAAAAAGAGCTGAAAAAGGCAAAAAAATCCACAAAAAAAACAAAAAAATCCGGAAAAAAGGATAAATAAAACTTCCTCAGGATCATTCGTTTAAGGCTTCATCAAAACCCGGTGAAGCCTTTTTTTATTGAAAACATTCTAAATTAGATCACCCGGTGATAATATTTATAATTTTTAAT
>JAFGME010000256.1 GCA_016927695.1 Bacteroidales bacterium | reverse complement strand
CTTCCTCCCAAATTGACAGCCTGTTCGTTGACCATTGTTTATTTCAATACAATCAAAGAGATTCAACAGGTTTTTATGGAACAAGTTGCATATATTTATACGAGATATCTTTTTGTAAAATCAGCCATTCCTCCTTTCTGTATTCTAATAATTCGGATAACGCCAATCTTCATTTTTGGCTGTTCAACACAGATGCAAACGTAGAAATAGATCATTGTAATTTTATCGATAACAGGAATTTAAATTCCTCCGGCAGGGGTGGTGCTATCCGAATGGATGAAGGAACTTCTCTGACCATCACCAATTCCCTGTTTGTTGACAATTACGCTCATAGATATGGGGCATCCTATTCCTGGCCGATTGATACGAAAATTTTTAACTGCACTTTTACAGATAATACTAGCTGGGGTGGAACGGTTGGTTGTCAGAATGCTCATGTGGAAAACAGCATTTTTTATGGCAATCATCATACAGTCAGTTCAAAACAGCTCATCGTTTCTGCAGGGAGTGTTGTTAAAAACTGCAATATCGAAGGGGAACCATCAGGAGGAGGGATTACCATCAGCGGCCTGATCAATTCCAATCCGCGCTTCCTGGGTTACGGGGAGTATCCTTACAGTCTGTCGCCTTATTCCAATTGCATCAATGCCGGATCCATAGATACTACGGGCTTAAACCTTTCCGCAACTGACCTTGCAGGTAATCCGCGTATCTACAATGGAAACCAGGGCCGGATAGATATGGGCGCCTACGAGTACCAGGGCGACCCGCCACCCCGTGTTCAGACCTGCCTGGATTTTGACGGCGCTAACGACTATGTAAGCGGAACAGGGATTGACACAACCCTCACTGCCATCACCCTCGAAGCATGGGTGAACCATGATACCCTGCCCGTCGAAATCCAGCGATATATCACCGTGCAACCTGAAATGGCCGTGATCCGCTACGATGGTTTCTTCGGATACCGCTCCCTGCATTTTTACATCAAGAAAGCAGACGGCGCCTTATATGGAATTAGGGCCGACAGTGTGCTGACACCGGGTGAATGGACCCACGTGGCCGGCACTTACGACGGCACAATCATGAAACTGTATGTCAACGGAGAACTGATAAAGAGCGCCAGCCCGGCAGGCGGGCTGTTCCCTTCAAACGGCGGGTTTTCGATCAGCGGCGGAGAGGCAATGGACGGCCGGATCGACCAGGTGCGTATCTGGTCGGTAGCCAGAACCGCCAATGAGATCCGTGAGGACATGCATGTGGAAATACCCATGTATCAACTGGGGCTGGTAAGTTATTGGAATTTTGACGAAGGCGACGGAAACATGACCTACGACCGATATGGCATTAACGACGGCACCTTGCAAAACATGGACAATGCTGACTGGGTAGTTTCCAGTATGCCTTTCGGGGAAGGAGTAAGCGATTCAAAAACGGAGATACCGGGACTGGTGGATTTTACCGGAACGGACCTTATTATGGATTTCAACGCCCAGAATGGGGCCGAAATCACCGTCAGCCGTATTGATGCATTGCCCAATATTTTTCCAGCCGGCCCGGACCATGTTTTCGATGGACAATACTGGGTCGTTCACCGCTACGGTACAGGAAATTTCGATGCTGACCTTACCTTTACATTGAGTGAAGACCTGACGGCGGAGGACATGGCCAACCCCGGCAACATCAGCCTTTATACCCGTGGGAGCACAGCCGACACAGCCTGGGCATTCCTGGCTTCAGCCGGTTTGGTGAATGCAGCCAATAATACTGCAACCTTTGAAAACATTACCGGCTTCAGCCAGTTCATAATCGCCAGGGAAATAAATTTAGGCATTGAACTGAATTTATCAGCCTACCTCGAAGGCCCCTTCAACGGAACGGAGATGAATACCAACATCTTCGGCTACCTGCCCCTCTCACAGCCGTACAACACTGCCCCCTGGAATTATACAGGCACGGAAGCCGTGGCAGCCATCCCCAACACGGATGTGGTGGACTGGATACTTGTGGAACTGCGCGATGCGCCCGATGCGGCTTCGGCAGGCTCAGCCGCCGTTGTGGCAAGGCAGGCAGGCTTCCTACTCAAAGACGGCTCTGTCGTCAGCATCGACGGCCAATCCATGTTGCAATTTGCCGGTTTGTCAGTTCAGCATTCAATTTTCGCCGTTGTCCGCCACCGCAACCACATCGCCGTGATGTCGGCCATCCCGTTAACCGAAAGCGGCGGAGTTTATTCTTATGATTTCACTACCGGGGCAGTACAGGCGCACGGCGGAACGCTGGCACACAAAGAAATAGCCCCCGGCATCTGGGGCCTGACCGCCGCCGATGGCAACGCCGACAACCAGGTGAACAACGGCGATAAAAACGATGTCTGGGCGCCGCAGGCAGGAACAGGCGGATATACTTCAGGCGACTTCAACCTCGATGCCCAGGTGAACAACGGCGACAAAAATGATATGTGGGCTCCTAATACAGGATTGGGGGGGCAGGTACCGCAATAATAGTAGAAAGTTAAAAGTGGAAAGTTAAAAGTGGTCAACGTATTTCAGGCATTGACAAACGTATTTCAGGCATTGACATGTTCACAAAAACCGGGGACAACCGGGCCCGTTTGTCAGGCCTGGGTTATTTGCAGATGTCTTGGTTATACTAACATTTCCCGGAACAGGCAGGTATTTCCGCTACTTTTCATAGGTTACGAAACTCGTCGGGTTATCCGGAATGGGCGGGTAGAAATCTTCAATGATGAACTTCGTGGCGGTGATCAGTTCAAAATAATACTCTGTTGCAGGCCCGCCGGAGGTGGGTGTGAGTTTCAACTGGTTTTTCACTAACTCATAGGTGAATTCGGCAACAAACGAACTATCCGGTTCCGTTTTTACAACTCTTGTATCGCTGGTAAAGTTGAGCTGCGACCGGCCGGGTACAGGGGAAGTCTCAGTATATATCCCTGATAAAAATGTCCGTTTATCCTCCTTATTACACGCTATCAGACCGGTGGTGAGTATCAGTGCTATTATGAGTGTCTTTTTCATTTTTTTCTGTTGTATGTTGCATTCATTACACCATACAAATATAATATTAGTTGCCCGTTCAGGCCCGATTCCCGGAATAATTACAAACTTCTTTTCAACCTTGGGATTAAAGTATCCGGGACCAAAGAGAATGACCATTTTCCCGCACAGGTTTCATGTATCTGCAAAGATGATCCAAAACAGACCTGTGTTTATTTGTGATTAATGACCGCATTTTCATTCCTGACACAGAAACAGGGATCATTATCCGTTTTTATTACTAATTGGTTGTATAATAGCAAAATTTGTACTATATTTGGGGCTGTTTAATTACTGAATTATAAATTATTTTTTTTATTTTGTGCATATTTAACTTATCAATTCATTAATGATTCAAAAAAAAAAGACTATGACAACGATCACAAACAATGCCGCTAAATTCATTATCATGGTTATTTGCCTGATGATGTACATCACTGTTGCCGGACAAAGGATAAACAGTTTTACCCCGTGTGATGAAAATAAATCCGTATCGCAATTTCTGGCTGAAACACCTGCACATGCCCCGGTTCATACAATGCCTGCGCAATGCAAGCCGGTCTATAAATCAACCCAGGGTTCCTTTCCGCAGGAAATTCATCATTTTTACTGGGATGTGACCACCATCTGGATGCCTGATTACAATATGTGGGTAACTTACAATAATCAGGGTGCCATACTGACTGAGCTGGAGATCGATGTGAATACCGGGGACACTACCGGAAAAACCTTTTACAGCTATGATAACCAGGGAAAACAAACAGAAACATTATATAAAATATGGAGTAACGGTATCTGGGAAAACAATTGGAGAGTTTTATTTGTGTACGATATGTATGACAACCTTGAGATCACCCTTAACCAGAGCTGGCAGAACGGAAACTGGTTCACAAACTCCGGAAGTAAACATATCTATACTTATGATTTAAATAATAACATCATTGAGGAAATTTTCCAGGTTTGGGATGCCGGCTGCTCCGCATGGGTTAACCTTGATAAGTATCTCTACAGCTATGATTTTAATGGGTACATGATCGAATATATTACACAGTATTGGGATAACATGAACAGCGTATGGTATAGTGCATATAAACAAATTTACACCAACAACAGTTCCGGTGTTACCCTCGAAATACTCTTCCAGAACTATGACAATGGAACCAGCTCCTGGTTGAATAGTCTGAAACATATCAATATTGTCTGGCACAACTGGACCGGTAATCATAATGACTCGGATGTGGAAAGTTATACGGTTGTGCACTGGAATAACGGTATATGGGAAAATTACGAAAGGGTAACTGTTACTTACGATGCTTATGGAGGCAGTATCAGAACAAATGAATATTATTCAAATGGCAACTGGGTTAATTCAACAAGGCAAACCTTCTCGTATGATCCACAACAAAACTATACAGGGTATTTATATGAATACTGGAACAATGGTGTCTGGGTAATCGATATGGGGTATAAATATCTTTTAACTTACACCGGCAATGATGTAACCCGCTGTATTTCACAAATCTGGGATCATGTCAGTATGCTCTGGGTTAACCAATGGAAAGAGGAATACAGTGATTTTATGTACACCCAGGGACTGGAAACGAATTCAGCCCTGCCGGCCGAAATCAGCCTGTTTCCCAACCCGACCCATGGCATACTTAACCTGGAATTTGAATATAGGGAAAGGGAGACCCCCCTGTCCTTGCAAATCGTAAATTTAAACGGACAGGCTGTTCACAGCCAACAAATGACTGCATCTGATTGTCAGGCTCATCAAATTGATTTGTCAAATTGTGCAAAGGGGCTTTATTTTGTGAAATTACATTACAACGGTGAAGTTAAAGTGGGGAAAGTAATTTTACAATAGCCGTTGGAATATATATAAGCCAGGGAATTCAGAAGGTTGAGGAAACCGATGCCCTGTTAAAACGATCAAAATAATTTGACTGGCTGTTGAATAACAATGATTTTGTTAAATTTATACTCCATCTTATGATTTACCGCTTCCAATTATCAGCATTAACCTCAATGATTTCCGGGTACCGGGCTGTTGCCGGGATTTACATCCTGAATATGTTTACAAAATACCTGCTTGTTTTTCGACAAACGCTTACTGCAACAACAATCCGGAGTAACTGCGTTCATCTTTCCTTGTGCTTTTTGTTTGTATTGCTGACTGCTGAAGCATACGAACAAACACCTCTGAAGCCATTTCCACAGCATGAAAATTATACGGCCGGCGCCATAAAACCGGCAAATTATAACCAGTCGCAACTGGATGATGCTGTAAAGGCATTTTACGACCAGTGGAAAATGGTTTATCTTAAAAATAACTGCGGGGCCAATAAGTACTATGTCTGGTTTGATGAAGAATCTTCAAATAGCAGCATCTGTGTTTCCGAAGGTCAGGGCTATGGTATGATGATTACGGCTTATATGGCAGGTTATGATCAAAATGCAAAAATCTATTTTGACGGTTTGTACAATTTTTATAAAGCTCATCCCAGTGCAAACAATAGTTACCTGATGGCCTGGAACCAGGTTTCGGGCTGTGTTAATGATCCGGAAGGGGGCGACAATTCAGCAACCGATGGCGATATGGACATTGCCTTCGCCCTTTTGCTTGCCGATAAGCAATGGGGAAGCAATGGGGATATTAATTATCTGGAAGAAGCTCTTGCCATGATCAATGCCATTAAACAGAATGATGTAAATCAGGCGCTTTGGATACCCATTTTGGGCGATTGGGTCACCCCCGGAAGCGCTGAATACAATGATACAAGGCCTTCTGACTTTATGATGGATCATTTTCGTGCCTTTCACAATGCAACCGGGGATGCTGCCTGGAACGATATATTGAACAATTGCTATGCGCTTATCAGTTCAATCCAGACAAATTTCTCGTCCGCTGCCGGGTTGCTGCCCGATTTCATTGTAGATGTAAATTCTTCACCCGTACCGGCTGCACCCTATTACCTCGAAGGAGAATTTGACGGGGATTATTATTACAATGCCTGCCGGACACCCCTGAGGATTACAACAGATTACCTCGTTTCAGGAGATGTTCGGGGTAAAAATGCAGTTCAGAAAATGAATGCATGGATCAGAACCAAAACAGGAAATGACCCAACCCATATTTATGCTGGATACCATCTTAATGGCGGGGATATTCCTGGTAATGATTATGAGGCTGCTGCCTTTATCGGGCCTTTTGCCGTTGCAGCTATGACGGATGCATCCCATCAAAACTGGCTGAATGGTGCTTATGATTTCCTGCTGTCGCTCGAGCTTCAGGATTATGAGTATTACGACAATACACTCAAGCTGCTGTGCATGCTCGTTCTTTCAGGAAATTACTGGGCACCCCAGGGAGTGCCGGGATCAATAAATGATATGAATCCTGAAAATTTCCTTGTTGACGTTTTTCCCAACCCCTTCAATTCTTCATCGACGGTTTCCATACCAAACTCCGATGGCAAATCAGTTACCCTGCGGATAAATGATGCATTCGGACAGACAACATTTTGTACAAAGGAAAATGTTGAAGGCAAAGCTTTTTCAAAAACAATGGACCTAAACCATCTTTCATCCGGTATTTATTTTCTTGAAGCAGAAATTGCCGGAAAAAAAGTGGCGGTTAAAATATTCAAGGCTTATTGATTGCACCGGATCTTTATAGTTAAAATAATTAAACACACAGGCACATAGAATTCACTCAGATCTAAAATGGCTTTGCCACGGGATGCTTACGACTGCGGGTTGGCTATTATACTGCTTTTGCCAAATCATTAATCAATATTTTAAACATTTGACCTGCCAAAAATGCTTTGAATTCCGGATTGTCATTGTATTCTTTAAAAACTTCAAAGTTGCTGTCAATATGATTTATCATTTTCTCTTTCAAAATATCAGCAAAAGTTATCTGAGCATTCTGAAGGTCGTTTTTACTTAATGATGCACTAATGTTGTCCATAGCAGCTTTGTCGTCTTTTACATCCTGCATTAAATCCTGAGTCATTTTCCGGACTTTATCTTCATTTGTGAAAGTGGTTCCGAATTT
>JAFGME010000255.1 GCA_016927695.1 Bacteroidales bacterium | reverse complement strand
CCTGAACGAGATCAAGAACATAGGTGAAGTCTCTTGTTTCCACCCCAGTCCCTGTTATCGGGAGGGATTGCCCCTTCATCGCCCAATATATAAAATTGGGAATGACATTTCTGTATTGTCCCGGTACTTCTCCCGGTCCGTAGGAGTTGAAAAAACGGCAGTTGGTGATGTTCATGTCATAATGATGTCCATAGAAGTTGCAATACATCTCACCGGTCATTTTGTTGATCTGGTATGGAGTTGTGAGGTGCATGGAGATGAAATCCTCCTTGAGGGGCATCTGGCCATAAGAACCATAAATGGCGCAGCCGCTGGATGCATAAACAAATTTTTCAATTCTACCAAGCCTTGAATACTCCAGGAGCTTAATTTGCCCTAAGATGTCCACCTCTGCGGAAACCTCCGGATAATCCACCGAATTCTGATTGGCAAAAAAGGCAGCGAGATGAAAAACCATGGAAAGGTCTTCCTTAAAAACCCTTTTCAGATCAATGTCGTTTCTGACATCGCCTTCCACGAACATGATGTTCGGTAAAGGGGTGACATTCCACGGATTTTTTTCTTTGATGGACGAAAGGTTGTCGAGAACGATGATTTTGCCTTTTGACCCGACCAGTTCTGAAAGTGCAATGATGAGGTTGCTTCCTATTGCCCCGGCGCCTCCTGTAACGAGGATGTTGCGGTTTTCATAAAATTTCCTGATGTCTTCCTCAAGATGAATTTTTCCCAGGTAATCATTGACCAGGGCGATTCTTTTATTGTAATTATCCATAAAAATATTGTTTTATATGTTCGACTATTCTTTGACTTGCATGGCCGTCTCCATAAGGGTTATGGGCCTTTGACATGGTAAGGTAGAAGTTTTGATCCCTGAGCAGCTTACCTGCTTCGCTTATAATCAGATCCCTGTCGGTTCCTACGAGTCTGACGGTTCCTGCATCCACAGCTTCAGGCCTTTCAGTTGTATCCCTCATCACCAGAACCGGTTTGCCAAGCGAAGGAGCTTCTTCCTGTATGCCTCCGCTGTCAGTAAGTATCAGATAGGATTGCTCCATCAGAAATACAAAAGATTCGTATTCAAGAGGGTCGATCAGGAAAATATTGGAAATGCCCGACAGTGTCGATTGAACCGGTTGTTTTACATTGGGGTTCAGATGAACCGGATACACGATATCACAATCCGGGTGCTCTGTTGCTATTCCGCGGAGGGCTTCGCATATATTGAGAAAACCCTGCCCGAAATTTTCCCTCCTGTGCCCGGTGACGAGGATGAGCTTTCCGGCTTCGTCTGACCTGACAAAGGGGTAGCCCGCAGCTTTTATTTTGCCGGCAATGCTTTCTGAAAGCCCTTTATTATTGTGGATTTTGTCAACTACTATATGAAGTGCATCAATAACGGTGTTGCCGGTGATGACAATTTTATCACCACTGATGTTTTCCCTGATCAGGTTTTCTTTTCCGTTTTCTGTGGGCACGAAAAGTAAACTAGCGATCCTGTCGGTCAGTTGTCTGTTGATCTCCTCAGGCCAGGGGGAGTAGATGTTGTTGGTCCTGAGACCCGCTTCGACATGCCCCACAGGAATTTTCATGTAAAAAGCTGCCAGTGATGCAGCCAGTGAGGTGGTTGTATCGCCATGCACCAGAACCAGGTCCGGTTCCACCCGCTGTAGCACATTTTTAAAGCCCGTCAGCACATTGCAGGTAACATCAAAAAGGTCCTGGCCGGGTTTCATTATGTCCAGATCGAAATCCGGAACAATTTCAAACAGGGAAAGGACCTGATCAAGCATCTGACGGTGCTGTGCCGTGACACATACTTTCGTTTCAAATTCAGTGGCTGAAGTAAACTTCAGGATAAGGGGAGCCATTTTTATGGCCTCCGGCCGTGTGCCGAAAACGACAAGGACCTTTTTCATTACTCTGTTTATTTATTAGCTTTTACAGCCGGTATTTATCTTTAATCCATGCTGCGGTTCTCCTGATCCCCTCTTCAGGGTCAATTACCGGATTATGGTTTAGGTCCCTGATGGCCTTACTGAAATCAACGGTCTTGATTTTGGTGGTGAAGGCTTCGGCCTCCTGATAAGTGACGAGCGATTCGTCAGCGCCGGTGACACGCAGAACAATATCCGAGTATTCCTTGATATCCTTTTCCCACTCAACTCTTCCGCCTACATTATACACTTCGCCGGGAATAAAGTTGTCAACGATGTTGGCAAAGGTACGGCATGAATCTTCCACGTAATCAATGATCCTTTTATGACCTTTGAACACAGTGTAAGGAATGCCTTTCAGTGCATGGTAAATGAACTTGGGAATAAAGCCCCTGTAAGGGGTGTATTCCTCATGAGGCCCGTAACAGTTCAATGGTCTTACCCTGACTATCTCCGTTCCGAACATGGCCGTTGAGTTCATGCACATCAGTTCGCCTGCCCATTTGGTGACGGCATAATCGTTCATCTGGTAAGTGTCGCTGATTTTATTGTTGACCATTACATCCTCGGTCATAAAACCGGTGTAGTCGCCATACACTTCGCAGGAGGAGAAAAATATCAGTCTGAATCCAAGTTTTTCCTGAAGCCGGAGCACATGTTTTGTGCCCACACAGTTGGTTTGCCAGAGATTCTCATAATAAGCCTCGCCGTTCCAGCGACCGTATTCCGCAGCAAGGTGATACACATAATCAAAGGGACCGAATTTGTCAAAGGTCATTTCCAATTGACGGTAGTTACGCACATCGCATCTGATGTAGTCGTCCCGTTCGGTGTTATACAGGTCGCATGCAATCACTTTATGACCTCTTGACCTGAGTTCATTGCAGAGGTTCGTGCCGATGTTGCCGGCGCCTCCGGTGACCAGAATTTTTTTCATAAGAAGTTTAATTTAACAATGAATTGTAATATTGAATAGGATTATTTCTTTGAAATTAACCGGGGGGCCGTTGTAGATGCTCATGATTTGCAGGTCGGTTTCTGAAAAATTCAATGTGTTTGTAATATCCTGCAATAGCGGCCAGAAGAGCGAAAGGGATAAGGCGGTTGGAAAATCCCGCAATTCCATCGGTAAACCCGTTGAAGAGAAGGGCGGCAAAAATCCCTAAGAATATCCATTTTAACTGCATTTCCCAATCACTTTTCAAATGGTGTATTCGCCGTGATGATTTCAATAAATGGCGCAGGATCGAAAAGAAAAACAGCAGATACATTAAAAATCCCAACATTCCTGTGCCATACAACAAATGTGAAAAATCAGAATGTAAACCCCGGGTTTCGGAATATATATATTCGCTGTGGGCAAAATAGTCCACTTCAACGAAGATGTTTTTTCCGAAAATGATGTTGAGGATGGGTTGTTTTTTTAAGAACTCTTCCTTGTAGGCTATGAATTCGAGCACCCTCCCTTCTTTTTCCTGCATTTCACCTTCAGTGTAATAGCTGATCTCACCTCTGGATCCCCTTACGTCTTCAAGCCTGGTTAACAGATCGGAAAAGAAAATCTGAAAAAAAGCGATGAATACAACAATTGTAAAAGCCAGGTAGCTCTTTTTTTTCGAAAGTCCAAGGATGGATACTGACATACCTAAAAGCAATACAATAATATATGATCTTTTGCCAAGGGAAAAGAAAAACAGGATACTGACCAATAACATCCCTATATACATGAGGAACTTCCTTTTTTGTCTGAAAAATGCAGAGAACAGAATCAGAAGATACACCAGCGGGTATATTTCAAATATTCCGGTACCGCCTGTGGAAATGGCATCCTGGTAATATTCGCGTAACCTGATATTTAAAACGTTATATACGATTATACTCGCCACCCAGATGACAGATGCTACAAAACTGCGGTTCAGGAATTGCCTGAAATGCATTTCCGAATCCGGTTCTTTGGCAAAAAACAGGTAGAGTGCCTGGAAGCTGAGCAATACAATGGAAAAGGAGAAAATACTTCTTAACGACAGCAGGGGGTTATTCGAAAACACAGCGCTGAAGACAAGTAATATCAGGAACCAGGTGAGGAAGTTGGCCGTCCGGTTGGCAACAGAATAGAATTTATGTTTTTTAAAAACTTCAAAACAGATAAGCAGAACAACAATATTGGGTAAATAACGGGCATCGAATGATTTACCCGGCAAAGCCATATAAAAAGCATCAATGAGCGGCAGATTGATCAGGAAATAGATGTAATGGTTTTGCCTGTATTTAAACCTGAACAGTAAATATGCAAATAAATATATCATGCTTCAATGTTACCAAAATTTTTTAAAAATTCTTTCCATTCTCCGATGTCCTTCCATGATTTTTCACTCACGGGGAAAACGCCCACCCTTCCTTTTCTCTCAAGTACATTCGCAATCAGGTCGGTGATGTGAAAAAAGGTGTTCTCCGGTATTTCCGAAAGAAGATGCGGTTCAAGGATATAAAGCCCCGAATTGATCTTAAAGGTGAGATCCGGCTTTTCGATCAGCTTGAGAAGTTTTCCGTTTTCCCCTGTTTCAAGGGTGCCATAGGCAATTTGTAAATGTTTTAAAGCGGCCACAATGGTGATTTCATTTTTGTTTTCAACATGGAAGTTGTAAATCTCGCTGTAATCCTGATCCACAATAATATCGCAATTGGAAACAAAAAAAGTCCTGTTGATTTTTTCTTTGAGCAAAAACAAACTTCCCGCCGTTCCCAGGGGTTTGTCTTCATGCAGGTAAACCAGGTCAGCGGTGTCTTTTTTTTGCTGTTTAAGATAAAACTTCACCATTTCGGCTTTATAGTTTACCGATACAAAGAATTCATTGCACCCGACCTCTTCAAACTTCTCCATGATCCTTTCAATTATGGTTTTATCACCGATCGGAAACAATGGTTTAGGCAAAATATTGGTGAGGGGTTTCAACCGTTTGCCTTCCCCGCCGGCCATGATCACCACAGGCAGCCCGAGATCGGCTTTGACCATTTTTTCTCCCGGCCGGAACAAATCTTCCCAGAACGACACATCCTTCAGGGCGCCATCCTTTTCAAGCACAGGCATACATTCGGTCCTGTATCTGATCATCCTTGCCTTTATTTCGTCCAGGCTTTCATCGCTGCCGGCAACACGTATGTTTTGACGAAGAATCTGATCCACCGGAGTTTCCAGGGAAATGTTTTTTATGATGGCACGCTGAATATCTCCAATGCTTAGCAAACTTTCAAACCTGTTGCCGTCAAAAACCAGTAACAACTTCCTGCCCGTGTTATCCATCTGCTTCAGGGCGGCCAGGATGGTTTTAT
>JAFGME010000038.1 GCA_016927695.1 Bacteroidales bacterium | reverse complement strand
TCATAAGTCCGGAGGGCGTTGTCATACCAGTTGAGAGCGCTGTCATAACTGCCGGTGAAAAAATGAATCGTGCCAATCACTTTCATGGCTGCTGCCATCCCTTTTTCATATCCGGCCATCTGAGCCGAATGCAAAGCCGCTTCGGAGAGCCTGAGGGCCTCCCGCCTGTCTGAGTCCCTTATTGTTGCCGCTGATGCCAGCAGACTGTCCGTCACAGAATGCCGGAGTATTAAGGAGTCCGGGCCAGGGGATGCGGGTAACCTTTCTTCCCTCCCGCATGAAAGCGCTGCACTGATCATTAAAACAGCCATCCAGACTGTCTGATTTCCTCTTCTCATCATGACTGATTATTCCACCGTCAGATACGGGGCTATTTTTAAATAAAGTTCATTATACACCAGTTTTGCCTCCCTGATCTGTTCAACAGAGGTAAAAAAACCGGCTTTGTCCCTGTGAACTATGATCGATTTGGCTAAGTAGAAATCGATGTAAGGGTGCCGGGTGAATTCCTTGATGCCTGCCTGATTGATGTTTATCTTTTTGATCTGCCCTTTCTGAACGCTTAAATTTTCCTCGATGGCGTGATAGCGGGCCGAATCCATCCCGTAAACCTCCATCAGTTGGCCCACAGAAACATACCCCCCCAGCGACTCTCTGTAGGCGGTGATCCTCCGGGCAAAGGAAGGGCCGATCCCTTTCAGTTGCTGAAGATCAAGGGTGTCGGCTTCATTGAGGTCAATCCGGATTTTTTCTTCCCCCGCACCCGTTGGAAGCGCCGCTTTAACGGCATTTTCAGGTATGGCGATGTAGGGTTCCAGCTTGCGGTATAATGAATCATTCATCCCATATATCTTTTGCAGGTCGCCGGATTGTTGAAATGTTCCTCCTTTTGCCTCATAGTTTTTAATGGTTTTTATGAGCCTTTCGCCCAGACCCAGCATCTTCCACTTTTCCTCCGGCAGCCCGTTGGGATCGAAATGAAACAAAGGGTAAACTACTTCCCGCTCATGCCTTTCATCAGATGCAGGCTTTGGTTCTGAACGGATTACAATATAGGGCTCTAACACCGCATACTCTTCAGGGGTGATGTTGTATATCCTGGAAAAATCCTCCTTGTTTCTGAACCTTCCCCCTTTGTTTTCGTAGTTCCTGATGGTTTTAATCTGCCGGTCGTTTAGCCCCAGCTCTTTCCATTTTTCCTCCGGCAATTGATTCGGATCGAAAGGGAAAGGTTTGAGGTAAGAGACAGGTTCCTGCCTTTCCAAGCCTGCTGCGCTGGAAGGGTTCTCGCTTTCGCCTGTTAAAACTCTTCCGGGTCGGTTTTTTTGCACCTCCTCCAGAAAGGCCGTGAAATCATATTCCGGCCGGCGAAGGAAAACGGGAAGGGTCAGGTTGACAACGAAGGTCAGCAAAAGGACCAGCGACAGAATGAATATGCCGTTCCTTTCAGTTTTACTGTAAGAAAAATAACGCTGCAACCGGTGGATAAATTCCCGCATTAATCCAGAACAGTTTTGAAATCAGTTTTACACCAACCGGCCAAAGATAGGAAAAGAAATGCAATTAATTACACAAATGTAATTTCGAATTTCTTGGTAATTTTTTCACAATAGTGACATTGAAGCTTCATATCTTCCTTGTCAATGATGCTAAACCTGGTGGGAATTTTCTCGTGATTGGTAATACAGTTCGGATTAATGCATTTTACTATTTTTCTGATGCCGTCCGGGAGCTGCACTGCTTCCTTGTAAACCACTGTGTAATCTTTAATGACAATTAAAGTCGCAGTAGGGGCCACCAGGGCTATTTTATTCAGTTCCTCACTTTCAAAAAATTTGTTGCTTACCTTTATGATCCCTTTTTTCCCGTATTTCTGACTATCAAGGTAGGTGCCCACCATAATCTGGTTCTGAATGGCGCTCAAACCCAGGATGTGGATGACCTGAAATACGCTTTCCGGCGGAATATGGTCAATAACCGTTCCGTTTTCTATGGCTGAAACTTTGAGCTCGGTCCTTTTGCCTTGATGTGTCATAAGTTTAATAATTTGAAAGGGTCAGATGTTTTTATCAACGCCGGTGATGGCAGCAAGAAGGGCCTGACGAACGAACACTCCGTTCAGCGCCTGTGTGAAATAATATGCTTTGGGGTTGTCGTCTACATCTTCATCAATTTCATTCACACGCGGAAGGGGATGCAGTATCCTGAGGTTCTTCCCGGAGCCTGAAAGCATACTGTTATTCAAAATGTAAGCGCTCTTTACCCTTTCATAATCAAGGGGGTCGGCAAAACGCTCCTGCTGTATCCTGGTCATATAAAGTATGTCCACCTTGTTGATGACTCCATCGAGTTCTGTATATTGGTAATAATCCAGGTTCTTCTCCTTGATGAACCTTTTAACGGAACTGGGAAGTTTCAGCTCAACCGGAGAAACAAGGTGGAATGTGGTATTGTAATGGGTGAGTGCGATCACCAGCGAATGAACGGTTCGTCCGTATTTCAGGTCGCCTATGAACGCTACATGAAGATTGTCTAAAGTATTTTGTGTTTTCCTGATGGAATAAAGATCAAGCAAACATTGGGTCGGGTGCTGGTTGGCGCCGTCACCTGCGTTGATTACAGGAATGGATGAAACCTCGCTGGCGTATCTCGCACTGCCCTCCTTGGGGTGCCGCATTACGATGAGGTCGGCATATTTGCTCACCATCTGGATGGTGTCCTTCAGGCTTTCACCTTTCTTTACACTTGAGGTGGCCGCATCCGTAAAACCGATCACTTTTGCCCCTAGCCGGCTTGCAGCGCTCTCAAAGCTTAACCGCGTCCTGGTGGAGGGTTCAAAAAAAAGGGTGGCCACCACATAGTTCTTTAAAAGCTCCCGGTTTGGTTTCTTTTCAAACTTTTCAGCCAG
>JAFGME010000254.1 GCA_016927695.1 Bacteroidales bacterium | reverse complement strand
GGGGGTTCCCTTCACCCCCCTTAGCCTGCCCGAACTCCTCGACGAGATGCGGCGGTTGGTCGATTCCCTGGAACTGAACCGGAGCCACTTCCGCTGTGACCATGTTTCCAATTTCCTGCCCATCCAGGGTGTGCTCGGCCGCGATAAAACCACCATGCTCTCCACCATCGACGCCTTTGCGGAATCGATCCCCTTCACCACCGATCCCTATCTGCCCGTGGTGGGATGAACCGGGCCGCGGTTTTTTTCGTACATAGGTCAGATCATATCTTAGAGGACTTGCATTTGAGAAGCGTAAGTTGACGAAATGTCGGGATATGGCTATATACCGATGGATTAGGGGGGAGCGAAAAAACTGTCGTGTGTCTACGGAAATCAGGGGTGTTTGCTTACTGCCGAAACTCCCAAAACCTCTTTAGGTAAAGGGGTTTTGAGGGATTTGAAGATGGATTTGACCTGGTTGGGAACCTCATTTCTTTTAAAAAAAACATGATCTTTGGAACGGCATTCAGTGACCTGCAAACGGCTCAATTCTGTTTTGATATTGAGCCAAGTATCCCGGCATTCCAGTTCGGCAACCCGCTGAATCAGCAATGCCAGCACGCAGATCCGGATATGGGCTTCGATCCGCCGGGGTGCCCAATGATACATAGGCGTCATGCGGATCTGGGTGCGTTTCATGGAACGAAAGCACCGCTCGATGACCATCAGTCCTTTGTAACCGCAAGCAGCATCAGCAAAGGATATGGTGTCGTCATTGGTTTCGATCACCCACTTGCCGTCGTACTTCGCTGCTTCTCGGATCGCCTTGCGATCGATCTTGATCAGGTTGCCCTTGGTGATGGTGAGGTATCGCTTATACCTTCTGGATGATAGCAACTCGATTGCCCATTGCTTCGTCGCCTTACGGTCTTTGTGAGATGCAATAGCCTTTTCCAGGATCAAAGTGATTTCTTCCCGATGCTTCTGTTGCCGTAGGGCTTCCCGGGGGTTGTAGCAGAGGATGTAACGTTTGCGACGTTCTCCGTCTCCCACAATGACTTCCTTCGCATGCAGGTTTTCTTGAATGACGGTATAACGGCCACGCTTGGTGAGGACCTCTTTCTTCACTTCACTCACCGTAGCCATCCTCGAGGCGAGGAGATATTTTCCGCAGGCTCGGGATAGTTCATTCCGGTTCTTCTCGGAGTTCATGCCGGAATCCGCCACGAACAAGGCACGCCCTAATTTCCAGCCTCTCAAATCGGTTCTCACTTTTTCGACAGTTTGGGCATCGGAAGTGTTGCCCGGGAAGACCCAGCAACGTACCGGCAATCCTTCCCGGGTGACTGCCAGGGCAACCACCACCTGGGGGGACCAGGTCCCTTCCTTCGAATGCCCATACTTTCGCAACCCCGGTTCCTCATCCTGATCGTCATCTTCATCGTCGATATGAAAGGAAGCAGTGGTGGTGTCGTAGAAGATCAGGTCCACCTCCAGGTTCAGTAGGTTGGCCGTGTGGAAGAACACACTCTTCTCCACTTCCGCCGAATGCTCGGAAAGAAAATCCATCCCCTCGTAAAGGTGGTTGAGTTGAATATCTGGACGATCAGGCAAATAGACACGTTCCATCCATCGGTTCCACACCCCCAGTTTGGAATCGGGGTCACAGAGGCGATTGCTGGTCAATACGAAGAGGGCCCGTTCAAAATCAGGACTGCAGCCCTTTTCCTTGACGAGCTTGGCAAGGGCATCCTTGATGCCCAGCTTTTTCCAGAGCTCGTCGATCACCAGGATGGTTCCCAGTTCGACGGTCTTGATAAACTGGACATCATCACCCCATTGTTTCTGGAAAAGGGTTTTCTGCTTTGAAGCCTGATGCCTGTCGATGACTTCCACATCACAGATCCGGGCAATAGACCGACACAATCTGACCAATGAATCCCGATCGACCTGTTCGGCCCTCCCGAAGTTATGAATGATGGTCGCGACTGGTTTCTTGGTGATGGGATCCCGATCGTTGTGGGCCAATTGGTAGTACTTTACGGGTGAGCCATTTTTGTTTTTTCGGATGGTTGTTCTCAGATACATCGTGCTCACATTATATCCGTGTAAATATAATAAAGTCAAGCTTCAAAATCGCTATTTGTGTGCCTACGTGTTTTGGACAAAAACCAAATCAAAAATCCCCAAAACCCGCATCAGTAAAGGGTTTTGTTTTTTGAAAACCTCAAAATGTGCCTTTTCTTCTCAAACCCAAGTTAGGGAAGGTAGGAATAATCTCTGTTTCCTGGGAAAATAAAATGTTTACAATTATTACTAGACCGCAAAGAATGACAGCTTTTGTTATTCGAAAGTTATGCCTTTGAATTTTCCAAAATCGATTCATTTTGAACATAATAGAGATTATTGTAACTCCCTTTTTATAAAATATTTTTGAGCCATTCTTGTCTTTCCAACAGCCTGATAGGAGTTAAAAAGGAGATCATTAATGGTTTTGTATAAAAACTTAAGATCATCATTATTGAAACGATCTTTTGCTTTATTCATTGAATCAAGGCAGGTCTCAAACAAGGAAATGGTTTTACTGTGTTTTTCCAAACAATGATAGGAAAGGCCTAAGAAAAATGATGAATAAAAATAATCCATGAATTGCGAATCTACACCTTTTGTTTTCGCTGAAATTTCCCCAAACACCTTAATCGCAGTGTGGTAGTCCCCTTTCCAATAAAGGACCTGTCCCAAACGATATTTCAATTCCATATTATCGCTAGATGGAAATACATCTATGGCTTTTTTATAAAATATTGCAGATTTATTGTACTCCTTCATTGCAGTATATATTTCTGCGAATCGCGTATATGCCCATTCATAATAACGATCAGGACCCATTTCTATCCCTCGTGTACCTGCTGTGTCCAATAGTTTTTGGCACCACTTAAATGCTTCTTCATAGTTCTTCTTTCTCCTTTCATAATCGATCAT
The DNA here is from genome assembly GCA_016927695.1 of Bacteroidales bacterium. Taxonomy (GTDB): domain Bacteria; phylum Bacteroidota; class Bacteroidia; order Bacteroidales; family JAFGHD01; genus JAFGHD01. Next base: position 907 of record JAFGME010000254.1, on the reverse strand, counting down.
TGTTAAAAAATATCTTGTTTTATGTTTTGGTGGAATTTTATCGATATGCTCAGCATAAAAACTTTTCATTTTATCAATGGCCTTGTAATATTCATCCAAATGATCAGAGGAGAACAAATCCTGGATAATGTAGTGATATAGCTGCAATACGGATCCAAAATCACCGTGCAATAAATAACCGTTTATTGCATCATTGTAATATTTATGCGCCTCTTCAAATTCTCCTTTTTGTCTCAGAACAGTTCCTATCATGTGTAGTTGCTCAATCACTTTGTAGTCATCACCAACGGATTGATAAATTTTAATAGCCTGGTTGTAAACCTTAATACATCCATTAAAGTCACCCTGAGCTGAATATACAGTCGACAGCACGTCTAATGAGTCAAGAATCGCGGTTGGGTCATCCAGTTGTCTGGCGATAGTAAGACTCCTTTTGGCAAGGAGGAATGCGTGCTCAACATTTTTGATTCTTCTATATCCCCAGGCGATGTTGGCAAGAGCAAACCTCTCCTGGTTGGGTAGATTTAACTTTCTTGCGAGTTTCAGTGCTGTTTTTCCATATTTAATAGCCTGATATGCCCGAGCAACGTGACCTGTCCTCTGAGAATTAGATAGAAGGTTGTTGATCGCACACCGATCATAATTATTTTTAGTTAATTGAATCAGCTTTTTCAACTCAAGAATTTCGAATGTTTTGTGATCAACGCTGTAGGTAAACGATGAAACACTATTCGCAATAATAATAAGTGAGCTTACAAGATTCATTATCATAATTTTCGCCCCTTACGAGTACATAGATTATATCGTCCTAGCTTTAACTCATAGGGAGTAATACTTGGACACAAAGTCAGTACTGTCCTATAAAAATTTCGGCTAGATTTTGATGGAAGGCCGGCCTCTGTAGTAG
>JAFGME010000253.1 GCA_016927695.1 Bacteroidales bacterium | reverse complement strand
GTCCTTTATTCCTATTTTCCTTTTTATTCAAAGAATTAGCTGTAAAATCTTTCATCAATTTACTATTTAAAGAAGAAAGTTTTTTTATTAAGTTATCGGAAAATTCAATTGGAAAACTTCCAATTTCTCGATTCACCATATGCCAGGTATCTGAAAATATTAACCAATACCAGAAAAACAAGCTGCTATTCATTAGTGCCCACACACCATCTGCAATTTCTTTTTTTTCAAAGTATAAAAACTGACTCGTCCTGAAAAAAGTTTACAGTTTTTATTGTTAATCCTTTTATTCATTTACAAAGTTAGTTTTAATCCTGATATTGATTTACAATTTGATTTTTCCTGCCATAATAGTTTTTCCATAATTTCTTAACATCAAAAGGTTCTTTTGCATAGTGAACTGTATCTGGTGTTAAATTACCAACACTCATATGAGGCCGTTCTGTGTTATATAGCCTGATTGCTTTGTGAAGGTAGGTAATTGCTTCTTTTACAGATTTTAATTCCTGGACATTAAGATATTCTTCTTTCATAATTCCATTTACTCTTTCAGCAATAGGATTTTCACGGGGATCTCCGGATTCTGTCATGCTGATCTGTATTTCAAACTTGTTAAGCAATCCTACATATTCTACTAAGGTTTAATAATATTAATAAGGTTTTTTAGGATTTTACCGCCAACGGGATAAATTTTGGTATCTCATTGTTAACAAACATGAGTGACCGGAAAGGCAAAATCAGATATCTCTCTCACTCGTAACGAGATTGGAATCTACCCATGGCTGATGATTTTTGATTGAGACTGCCGGTTCAACAAAATGCAGTATTTTATCCCGTTTGTTGTATAATCCTGTGGTATTGCAAAATAAAAAACCTGGTTTTGTTGTCTGTTTTCATGTAACTGTGATTTAAAAGTGTCAATAATGCCATTGTGTCAAAGTGTAAATTGCTGTAATCAACTGCCATTTTTCAGATACAGAAGCACCCAACTATTACATCATGTTCCAGGATGAAATAATTCCCTTAATGCAAGAATACCCGGAAAGAACAGGGGCGTATTACAGCTTGGTTTCGTAAATTTACTTAGAGAGTTTGATTTGATTCACGAAGAAGATTTATTGTACCTATATTGTACTTGCAAAACAAAAAAGCCTGTAAAAAATATTTCATTACAGGCTTTTACAGTAACGTTTCGTGATCCCGGCAGGATTCGAACCTGCGACCCACAGCTTAGAAGGCTGTTGCTCTATCCACTGAGCTACGGGACCTGCATCTGATGCCTTATCTTTTCACCGCAAAATTATAACTTTTTGGCCTTAATGATAAAATCAATATGATTTTTTGAAAGAGTGTTGCTGTTTCAGAATTTTTTTATACATTTATTTTTTTATTTCTGAGCAGAAAAGGTAAACTTTGAAAATGAACCTCAGCATAGGCAAGTGGGTGAACGCATTACTTATCATTATCGCCTTCTCCTTTCAGGCAGGTAATGCCTTTGGCACCCGACAAAACATAGCCCTTGCCAGAAAACTAGACTCCCTGTTTTTTCAGTCCCAGACCCAGGTGGGCGTCAGCCCCGAAAAGGCCATCGCCTTTATCGAAGAGGCGCTTCAAATCGCAGAACAGATCAACGATTCGGCTTTTATCACAGCCTGTTACCTCACCCGTGGGGAAGCTTACCGCAACATGGGTGAAAACCTGCTTTCCCTTGAAAACTTTATGACAGCCCTCCACCTTTACAACTCAATGAACGATTCGACCGGAGTGGCAAAATGCATGGACGAAATCGGCAGAATTTACAGGTTTTTAGGGGATTACGACAAAGCCCTGGATTATCATCTGAAGGCGCTAAAACTATTTGAAATCCTCGAAAACAAACATGGTATTGCCTCCTCGCTGATCAACTCGGGAGTGGTTTACAGGAACATGGGGTATAACGAAAAGGCGCTGCAAAACTATGAAGAAGCCCTCGACATCAGCATGGATCTTGTCGATACCAATATGATGGTGAATGCACTGATAAGTACGGGAAATGTTTACTGGTACATGAAGGAAAACCAGAAAGCCCTCTTCTTTTACCAGGAAGCCTTCGCCATGGCAAACACACCCCACTATAAGGGCGAAAGCGTTTCAGGCATCCTGAACAACATCGGAAACGTGTACAGGCAGATGGACGATCCCGGAAAAGCGCTGGAGTATTACCGTCAATCCCTCAAACTGAGCCGGGAAACCGGTGATAAAAACCTGATCGCCGTTACCCATAAAAACATTGGAATAGCATACAGCCACGCCGGGGACTTTTCCAAAGCAAGGGAATACCTTGAAAAAGCTCAAGTACTTGCAGAAGAGATCCGGCTTTCAAGAGTGATGCGGGAAGTGCTTGAGGAACTGTCGGAGATTTATTACAAAACAGGAAACTACCAACTTGCACTTGATTACTTTAAAGCCCTCACCGTACTGAAAGATTCCATCTTCAATGAAGAAGCCCGGGACAGGATTAACACGCTCCGTCTGGATTATGAATTGGGTGAAAAAAACAGGGAAAACGAAATCCTGCAAAAAAACCTGGAACTCTCCGGAATAAAAGCCCTCAAAGACAGAAACCTGAGGAACTACCTGATTGTCATCTCCCTTTTGATCATCATACTAACTTTTGTGATTTTCAGGAGATATAGCGAAAAACAAAGATCGAACGAGGAACTGAAACGGATGAACGCAAGCCTTGAAAGGCGTGTTGAAGAAAGGACAAGCAGGCTGCAGGAGGAAAACGAAAGAAGAAAAAGCGCTCAACTGCAGGCAGATCTGGCCAATGCTGCCAAAACGAGGTTCCTTGCCACCATCAATCATGAAGTCAGAACACCTATCAATGCAATCATTGGATTTTGCGATCTCACCATGAGGTCGGGATTGACAATAACTCAGGAAGAAAACCTGAAAAAAGTCAAAGACTCTTCTCAGCATTTATTATTGCTATTCAAGGATATTCTCGACTACAGCCAGATTGAGGCCGGGGCAATGGAACTGAAAGAAAGCACCATTGATCTCAATGAGATGATGAATTCGGTGCTCAACGCTTTTTACCTTGACGCCAAAAGCAAGAATATCCTCCTGTCTCTCGAAACCGGGAACAATGTTCCGCGCTTCATCATTACCGACCATGATTTCCTGCGCCAGGTACTGTTCAACCTGATCGGCAATGCGATCAAATTCACGGAAGAAGGGAAAGTGGAAGTAAAAGTAGTAACAATAAAGGAATACCCCGGAACGGATGCCGTTGACCTGGAGTTCGCCGTGAAAGATACGGGCATCGGGATTTCAAAATTCAAGCAAAAGCTGATTTTCAAGGATTTTACACAGGAAGACAGTTCCCACAGCAGGAAATACGGGGGCGCCGGACTGGGCCTCACCATCAGCAAATACCTCACAAAGCTCATGGGAGGGGATATAAGGGTGGAAAGTGAAAAAGGCCGTGGAAGCTGTTTCTTCTTCACCATCCGGGCCAGAATTGACAGGCAGAAGTCGGTTAAAATGACCCTCAAAGAAGCTGAAGAAAAAAAAAGGGCTGAAAATACTGGTTGCTGAGGATAACATGCTGAATGCCCAGGTGGTCATGGCTTTTCTGAAACGGTTGGGGCACACATCCTCTATGGCAGGAAACGGAAAAGTGGCGATTGACCTTCTGGCAAATGAAAAATTCGATGCGGTGATCATGGACATTGAAATGCCGGAAATGGACGGCATTGAAGCAACACGGGCCATCCGCTCAGGCAACGGCAGCGTGCTTGACCCAAACATACCCATCATTGCGCTCACTGCGCATGCCTTAAAAGATTATAAACAACTCAGTCTGGAAGCAGGCATGAATGAATATATGACCAAACCCATCGATATCAAGCGTCTTTCGGAAATCCTCGAAGCCATTGCATAATTACCGTCTGAAAGCAGTCAACACTTTTCAGCCGGACTCAAATCGCTTACTGTTAACTGCTTACTGTTAACTGCTTACTGTTAACTGCTTACTGTTAACTGCTTACTGTTAACTACAATCTGCCCACCCTCCTCTATCTCCTGACTCCCGTGGTATTTGCATTATCAACTCAATACGCCGGTTCCACCCCAAGATTATACATGGTGAAAGCCCATTCGTCGGCATATTCTTCGATCACCTTGGCAGTGGGTTTTCCACCGCCGTGGCCTGCTTTCACATCAATCCGGATCAGTACCGGGTTTTCGCCCTGATGCTTTTCCTGCAATGTGGCTGCAAATTTAAAGGAATGTGCCGGCACAACCCTGTCGTCGTGGTCAGCGGTGGTGATCAGGGTGGCAGGGTATTCTACCCCTTCTTTGAGGGCATGGATGGGAGAATATTTTAACAGGTATTCAAACATCTCCCTGCTTTCTTCACTGGTGCCATAGTCTGAAGCCCAGGCCCAGCCTATGGTGAACTTATGATAACGGAGCATGTCCAGCACCCCGACGGCAGGAAGGGCCACCTTAAACAGATCGGGTCTTTGAACCATACAGGCGCCCACCAAAAGGCCCCCGTTTGATCCTCCCGCAATGGCAAGCTTTTCAGGTAAAGTGTACTTTTCATTCACCAGGTATTCTGCGGCAGCAATAAAGTCGTCAAACACATTCTGTTTGTTCATCTTCATCCCTCCCTCATGCCATTCTTCTCCATATTCGCCTCCGCCCCGCAGGTTAGCTACGGCAAAAACAAATCCGTTTTCAAGAAGCGCCAATCTGGCAACGCTGAAATTAGGGGTCAGGCTGATATTGAATCCACCGTATCCATAAAGGTAGCATGGATTTTTTCCGTTCAGTTTCATCCCCTTCCGGTGAACAATAAACATGGGAACTTTGGTGCCATCCTTGCTTGCATAGAACACCTGCTTCGTTTCGTATGCGCTTACATCGAAATCTATCTCCGGGCTGGTGTATACTTCCGATGTGTTGGATATAACATCATACTTGTACACGGTGCTCGGAAAAGTGAATGAAGTGAAACTGAAGAAAGCCAGATTCTCATCTTTTTTTCCGCTAAAACCACCCACCGAGCCAATCCCCGGAAGGGCAAGCTCATCAAGATAGCTGCCTTTGAGGTCGTAGATATATGCTTTGCTGGTGGCATCCTTCATATACTCTGCAATGATTTTCCCGCCAATAACCTCCACTGACTCAAGCACTTCCTCCTTTTGCGGAATGATCGTTTCCCAGTTTTCCTTTGCCGGATTGACAGGATCCACAAGGACAAGTTGCCATCTAGGAGCATCATGGTTGGTCATGATCATCAGCTTGTCCCCCTGGTTGTCCACCAGATTGTATTCATTTTCAAAACCTTCGGCCACCTGAACAAAATCTTTCCATGATCCGTCAAGCTTCTTAACATACAGGGCGTTTCCGCTGGTGCTTTCCGATTCACTGATGATGATAAACGACTCATCTTCTGTGGTGCCTGCGTAGTAGTTTCTTTGGGGATATTGTTTGTTTTCAAAAATCAGCCTGTCATCAGCCTGGGATGTTCCCAGCTTGTGAAGATACACTTTATGGTATTCATTTTTACCCGAACGCTCCTCCCCTTTTGCCGGTTCATCATACCGGCTGTAGAAAAAACCATCCCCTGCCCATGAGATGCCTGAAAATTTGACCCACATCAGGTGGTCCTCCAGCCTTTTTCCTGATGCCACCTCCATCACTTGTATCTCCTGCCAGTCGGAACCGGAGCGGGAAATGCTGTATGCCATGAGGCTTCCGTCTTTATTAAAAGAGATATTTCCGAGGGCTACGGTGCCATCCTCGGAAAAGGTGTTGGGATCAAGAAATACCGAAGCTTCGGCATCCAGCCCCTGACGCATATACATCACACTCTGGTTCTGAAGTCCGTCGTTCTTGAAAAAGAAATAATTGTTACCCTCTTTGAAAGGGACACCATACCTGGGATAATCCCATATTTTCGTCAGTCGTTCCCTGATCTTTTCCCTGAAAGGAATCTGACCAAGGTAGCCAAAAGTGACCTCATTCTGGGCCTGCACCCATTGGCCGGTCTCTTCCGAATTGTCGTCCTCCAGCCAACGGTAAGGATCTTCCACCTGTGTACCGAAATACTCATCTGCCTGCACCACTTTTTGGGTTTCCGGATATGGCGCCGGCTTGATCATTTCAGTCTTTTTCTGTTCACAGCTCATCATGCCTGCAAAAATCATTATGGCCAATACAAAGTTTAACTTTCTCATCGTAATTGTTTTTTGTTTGAAACATCAGGAGGTTATCATATAAAACAGATAAATTTGCCGTAAAATTAGCAATCATATATAATATTCAGCTATTTATTTTAATTTTATGAAAAAAAATATAAAGTCGGTGACAGTTTACAGGAAAGAATTGGTAGTCAATCACCTGGATGAGGACGGTTTTGAGTGGAAAAATTCAAAATACAGCCACACTGAGTTCGATCCCGGCGGAAACGCAATTCTTGAAATGAAATTTTTCAAATCGGGGGAAGTGGAAGAAAAATATGAATACGCCTATGATGAAAATGGAAGAATTATAGAAGAAAAAGAATACCTTGATGAATCCAATGTGGCCGAACACAGGACAATTGAAAGGAACGGCGAAGGAAAAGCAACAAGGGATACACTCCGCTACCAGGATGGTTCGGAAGAAATCACTGAGTACATTTATAATCAGGAGGGTCGTCTGACCGGGAAAATCACACGCAATGAAGACGGGGAAATTGAAAAACAGGAAAATTATGAGTATGTCAACGGACTTCTGGCAAAAAAAACGGAAAGTGAATATGGTGAGCCGGTTTCTGACGAAACATACCGCTACCACGACAATGGAAAAGTTAAGGAACGGATAAGGCACAATGAGGGAGAAGAAGCCGTTTTTGTTAACACTTTCGATCCTGAAGGAAGAATAATGGAAGCAAAACGATATGATACCGGCAATAAACTCCTGGGCAGGACCTCATACACCTATGATGAAAGTGGAAAACCGGCCCGGATCACGGAGGAGAGTAAAGGAGGAATCTCTGTTACGGAAATCGGATATGATCACATAGGAAACGCTGTCACAGAGACGGAAAAAGACAGGGAAGGAAATGTGATTCATAGCGCTGAGCGCTCTTACAACGATAACAATGATGTAGTTGAATCCATAGTTTTTGTCAATCACAGGGGCCGGGCCGTCAACCAGCATTATATTCTGAAATATGAGTATGAATATTTTTAGAATCCGGATTGCAGTTCGTCAAATAATCGGACACTGACTTCGTTTAATAAGAAATTGACCCATGAGGATCCCTTTCATATACCTGTTGGCGCCGGTTGCCGTGCTGATTTTTATTTTGACATCCGGCATCGGTATGGCACAATCCGATCCCCCTCTCAGGTTAGAAACAGAGGTGAAATCCGATGATGCATCTTACAGAATTGTTCCCTGCGGCAACAACGGACTTATCCTGTTTTATGAAAGCACTTTGACTGAAGAAGAGAGAAAAATCTGGATTTTTGTATTTTATGACGTTAACCTGCATGAGAAATGGAAAACAGAAGTTCCTCTGGATAAACAGGTCGGTTTTGCGAAGGATGCCTTCAACGGAACCCATGCCCATATCATCTTCCATGCACCCGACAGAAAAAAGGCCAATAATAATTATCAGATTGTCAGAATCGAAACAGGAAGCGGTGAAACAGAGGTCTTTGGCGGCAATGTACCTGACAAATCATTGATCAGGGATTTCAGGTTAATGGGAAGCATGGCCCTGATAGGTTACAACGGCGAAAAATATTCGGGTATCATTGCACATGACCTGAAAGCTGCTGAGCAAAAAGATTTCTTTCAAAACGATTCCACCTTTTCGCAGATAGAGTGCATTTATTCCGACACTGCCCGTAACACGATATGGGCCGTGTTCAACAATTTCTACTCCAAAACTTTATTTTACTTTACCGTAATTCAGTTTGAACAGGGTTCGGGCAGGGTTACCAGGTATTATCTGCCGCCGTCGGAAGGTAAAAAATGCAATACTGCCGCTTTGACGGTATTGGATGATGGTAACCTTTTGGTCATCGGAACTTATGACAATACGAAAAACCGCGATACGGACATCAAAAATTACTTCTCAAATGAGGCCACCGGATTCTTTACAACAAAAATTGAAAATGGATCCATCGGCTCACCTTCTTATTATAATTTTATTGATTTTGAAAATATTACGGGCTACCTCAAAGCCAGCGAGTTTATGAATGCAAGGAAAAAAGCCAACAAAAAAGGGGCGGAAAACCTCTCCCTCGATTACGACCTGCTGATTCACGATATCTATTCACATCATGGGCTCTTTTATTTTATCGCAGAAGGGTTTTATGAAGAATACCACACTGTAACCAATACATATTACGATTACTACGGCAGGCCAATGCCACTTTCTTACTCTGTTTTCGATGGTTACCGCTACTTTAACACCTTTGTTACCTGTTTTGACGGCGATGGCAAAAAGAAGTGGGACAATGGCCTTGAGATATTCAACATCCTCGCCTTCGACCTGAAAAAAATGGTTACGGTTTTCTTTGACAGCACGAGCCTTGTACTGGCCTATAACCGTGAAGGCAAGATCGCTGCAAAGATCATCGATGAAGGAGAAACCATCGAAGGGACGGATTATTTCCCGTTAGAGGCAAGCTATGCCAACGACAGGATCATCGAAGACAAAAAAAGCATCATGGTTCCCTGGTACGGCAATTATTTTCTCTGCTACGGCTTCCAGACCATACGCAATGATTCATTTATCGGAAAAGAAAGGCGTCTGGTCTTTTATCTCAACAAGGTGGCCTTCAGGTAAAAACCCGGGATGAAATCATTCCAGCCGGCATTCGGTTCGTGCCTTCTGCCTGCCGCATTCCCTTATGATCTGTTTGCAGTTGGCTGTCAATGCTCACTGCCTGTTGCGGATTCCGGATGTCTGTTTTCTCAGATCATCTTCCGGGGATCGACCCACAGGTCAAATTCCTGTCCGGTCACATATCCGAGAGAGAGCGCAGATTCACGGAGTGTAAGGCCTTCCTTATGCGCTTTCTTGGCTATCTCCGCTGCTTTTTCATATCCTATATGGGTATTCAGGGCTGTGACAAGCATCAGCGAATTACCTAAATTCTTTTTAATATCACGGGGATTGGGTTCTATGCCCGCTGCGCAGTTGTTGTTGAACGAAACGCATGCGTCGCCCATCAACCTTGCTGCCTGCAGGAGGTTGTAAATCATCACCGGCTTAAACACATTAAGCTGGAAGTGACCCTGCATTCCTCCAATGGTTATGGCTGCATCATTTCCTATCACCTGGGCGCAAACCATGGTGAGGGCTTCTGCCTGTGTCGGGTTAACCTTGCCCGGCATGATAGATGAACCGGGTTCATTGGCCGGAAAGATAATCTCACCAATCCCGCAACGGGGCCCCGAAGCCAGCATCCGTAAGTTGTTGGCAATATGCATCAGGCTGACAGCCAAAGTCTTTAATGCGCCGGAGGTTTCCACGATGGCATCATGAGCTGACAACGACTCGAACTTATTTTCAGCACTTCTGAAAGGACACCCGGTAAGTTCAGCAATCATTGCGGCTACTTTATCAGAATACCCCGGAGGCGTATTGATGCCCGTTCCCACAGCCGTACCGCCTAAGGCAAGCTCCAGAAGATGATCCAGGGTTGCCCTGAGCGCTTTCAATCCATGATCAAGCTGGGAAACATAACCCGAAAACTCCTGGCCTAAGGTCAGCGGGGTGGCATCCATCAGATGGGTCCTGCCTGTTTTCACGATCTCTTTGAAAGCTTCAGCCTTCTGCGCCAGCGTATTGCGAAGTAACTCCACCCCGGGAAGGGTGGTTTCAACAATCATTTTATAGGCAGCTATGTGCATGGCTGTAGGAAAAGTATCGTTTGACGACTGGGATTTATTCACGTCGTCGTTGGGATGTATGCTCCTTTTCCCATCCCCAAGCTGACCTCCGCCAATGACATGGGCCCTGTTGGCGATTACTTCATTCATATTCATGTTTGACTGTGTCCCTGATCCGGTTTGCCAGATCACCAGCGGAAAATTATCGTAGAGTTTACCTTCAAGAACTTCATCACAGGCTTTGGCAATAAGGTCGGCCTTTTCGCCGCTCAGGACGCCAAGATCACGATTGGTCAGCGCTGCCGCCTTTTTCAGGTAAGCAAACGCCCGTATAATCTCCACCGGCATCGAACCCGGCTCCCCGATTAAAAAATTCATTTTCGACCTCTGGGTCTGTGCGCCCCAGTATTTGTCGGAAGGAACCTCAACCGGTCCCATGGTGTCTTTCTCAACTCTGTATTCCATTTTTGGTAAGTATTTGTTATTTGAATAAAATGTTCATGTTTTCAGGCGGATCAGCCCAAACGGCTTTATACCCCGATTCAACCACCGGCCTTTTGAGCAGCTTGGGATGCCCGGCAATGATCTTTAACCACTCCTCATCGGTGAATTTCTTTCCCCTGAATTGCTTCCGGTATAATTCCTCCTGTGTGCGGAGCATCTCCTCAGGCCGGAGATTGAGTTTTGCAAACAACTTCTGAAGCTCCTTCTCTGATAAAGGATTCCCTATGTAATCGACAACTTCGATGTCCTTTGTTCTCGATTTGAGATACTCAAGACCAGCCCTCGACTTTCTGCAACGGGGATTATGATAGATTTTAACCATACCGTTTTTAGGCCAAAAGTATAAAAGATTATTTCACAGAAGCAGTTATGCCGTTAGATGTATCAAAGTATTTTTCGCAACCCCATTCAGTAGCGGTACAAACCTCCATTCTTCAGGGATTATGGTGTTTCTTACCCTCCGAATTCAATCAGGTAGGCTTTGATGAATTCTTCGAGGTTTCCATCCATCACGGCCTGCACATTGGATGTTTCGACGCCCGTACGGAGATCTTTCACCATTTTATAGGGATGCATCACATAACTCCTTATCTGGGAACCCCACTCAATTTTTCTTTTGTTGCCTTCAATCTCCGCCTGGGCCTCCTTCCTTTTTCTGATTTCCATCTCATAAAGCTGGGATTTCAGCATCTGCAAAGCTTTATCCTTGTTCTGCATTTGGGATCTCGTCTCCTGGCATTCGATCACAAGACCGGTAGGCATGTGGTGCAACCTGACCGCAGTTTCTACTTTGTTCACATTCTGACCGCCCGGCCCGCTCGACCTGAAGGTATCCCATGTGATGTCGGAAGAGCTGATCTGTATGTTGATGTTTTCATCCACCACCGGATACACATACACAGATGCAAAGGAAGTGTGCCTTTTGTTTGCCGAATCATAAGGCGATAGCCGTACCAGGCGATGCACCCCGTTCTCTCCCTTCAGGTAACCGAAAGCGTAATCGCCATCTAATTCAATGGAAACCGACTTAACTCCCGCCACATCCCCTTCCTGCATGTCAAGTTCTTTTACCTTGTAACCGTTTTGCTCACCCCAGCGATAATACATCCGCATCAGCATTTCGGCCCAGTCCTGGCTTTCCGTCCCCCCGGCCCCTGCATTGATCTGTAAAATGGCGCTCAGTTTATCTTCCTCCGCGCTGAGCATTTTCAAAAACTCAAGGTCTTCAATGCCTTTCAGTGCAATGGCATACTGCCTGTCGAGCTCTGCCTCACTTGCCTCACCCTCTTCATAAAACTCAAATAACACCTGCAGATCGTCAAGCTTTGATTGTCCTGATTTGAATTTGTCAGTCCAGCCTTTCTTCTCCTTGATTGATCTGAGCAACAGTTCCGCTTTTTTGGATTCGTTCCAGAAGGCCGGCTGACGGGTGATCTCCTCTTCTTCGTCTATTTGTTTCAGTCTTTTGTCGATGTCAAAGAAACCTCCTCAAGGTCTCAAGCCTTTTGGACAGATCTTTTACCTGCTCCTTCAGTACCATAATATTTCAGATTGAAAATTAAGCTGCGAAATTAGATAATCTGCATCAGAATGGAAGGGATAATAACTATAAATTTAATATCTCCCTCACGAGTTCCGGTTCAAAGCCCTTGCCAAAGGTATAATTCATGATTTTCAATTCAACCCTCACCGGGTCCGAATCCCTGATCTCCGATTTTTTAGCAGAAATCAAACGGCGCAATGTTTCCCTGTATTCCTGCTCATCAATCTCCCTCACGCCCATCTGTATGTATAATTCAGGAATTTGCTTCTGCTGTAAAGCCTTCATAATTTTAAACTTTCCCCACTTATTGTTCCTGAATTTTCCTCCTGCAAAAACTCTTGCGTATCTTTCTTCATTCAGATAATTGTCACGAAGCAATATACGGATCACTTCATCAATATGATGCTCCTGTACCTTCCATTCCATGAGCTTTGATTTCACATCTGCAATGCATCTCTCCTGGAATGCACAATACTTCCTTATTTTCCCTGTGACCCACTCCGGTACGTCATTTTTTGGCATATCAAATCAAACTGTGATCATCAGACAAATATAATATATATTCTGCCAATTAATTACTATTTTTACCCGCCTGATTTAAATAATGAATCATGAGGAAATTATCATGGATTTTCATCATACTTGTTTCAGCCGGCTCATTGCCGGCCCAGCACAACGCCTATATCCTGAAGGGAGTCGTTGACGGCCTTGAAAATCAAAAAGTCTATCTCGCCGGTTTTTACGGTGAAAAAAACACCGTTGCAGACTCAACTGTTGCCGGCAACGCAGGGCAATTCAGTTTCAGTTTAACCGGCAAAAACCTTCCGGGACTTTACAGGCTGATGTTTCCGGGGAAAAAGAGCCTGGATCTGATCTTTAACTATGAAGACATCTCTTTTCGGACCGTTTATGACCATATCTACGACAGCCTCCGTTTTTTTTCCTCCATTGAAAATACAGTCTACTTCGATTTCATGAATATGAAAAGATCGTTCAATCTGAAATTCGAGCTGCTGAACCCGCT
>JAFGME010000037.1 GCA_016927695.1 Bacteroidales bacterium | reverse complement strand
CGGTTCCAATTGGGTTTTCCTGTGGTGCCGGCGGCGGTTATTCTCTGTCACTTTCCGAATGTACGGTAGGGGATGATTTGCGGATATTGCTGGAAGACCTGAAGACCGGCCGCATGCACAGCTTTGGAAGTGATGGGGTTTATCATTTCAGTTATCAGGCGGACGAAAACCCTGACAGGCTCATGCTTCACTTTATGCCGAAAGAAAACCTTTTGCAGATTTGGACATGGGAAAATACCCTTTACATTGCGAACCCCGGTATGAGGGAAGGTCTTGTCAGTATTTATAATTTGCTTGGATGCGAAATAGATAACAGGTCCCTTTTACCGGATTTGAACAGGATTGCCATTACCCAAAAAGGGTATTATGTGGTGGTTGTGCAGACGCAGGAAGGTGTAAGTTCTGGGAAAGTCTGGGTTCATTGATAACCGGTCTGCCGGTATTAATGCTGAAGCATCTTTGCAAAACCCTTCGTAAATCTGCGGGAAATATAAGTTAATGCTGATCAGTGCAGGTCAAACATGCTGTGTTTTGCATATTACACCTTTCATTGAATCCAAATGCAGAATTTTTTTGTAATACTTTCCGGGAAACATCCCCTGCTTCCGGTCAGTCTTCTTTTTTGGCTTTACCTGCACGGTATTCGCGGATATCCTGCATGATATTCATTGCCTCAAAGAGATAAACATCTTTTTTAAGATTGGTCAGCCAGGCTTCCGTACGGGCGATTTTGGCGGTGTCATTGGCCATTTCGAGCCGGTCTTCCTGAAGGGCAAAAGGTTGCAAACCAAGAGTGTCTTTTCCTATCCTGTCGTATTTTTTTCCTTCTTCCTCCCGTTTTTCCTGATCTCTTTTGAAGGCGTCATAATTCAGGCTGATGCCGGTTTCTTCCCGGATATCTTTCAGTCTTTTTCCGTTTTCATCCACGAGCATAAACAGGGTATCTCCGGCTATCCTTTTGGAAGATATCCCCGAAATGAAATCAAAATCATACGAGGCATTCCAATGATTGTAAGGAAGTGGCTGTATCTCGTCCCATTCCATGGCAAAGTCAAGGTCTTTCTCACCGAAGTCAATATAGCTGTAATAATCCGGCATGACAACGTCGGGTACCACGCCTTTCAGTTGGGTGGATTCCCCGTTGATGCGGTAGAATTTCTGAACTGTCATTTTCAATGAACCAAGGGGGGCCATATCTCCGGGCGCCCTGGAGACCATCCTGTCAAGCTCGGTGAAGTTTTGTACGGTACCTTTGCCATAAGTAGATGAAGAACCGATGATGAGGGCGCGTCCGTAATCCTTCATGGCTGCTGCAAATATTTCTGAGGCTGAGGCGCTTATGGGATTCACCATCACCAGCAGCGGGCCGTCATAATGGATTCCGGCATCATTGTCACGAAGCACCCTTTTCGTACCACCTTTCCCATTTACCTGCACCACCGGGCCCTGGTCGATGAAAAGACCTGCAATGCTGACTACATCCTCCAATGAGCCCCCTCCGTTGTCCCTCAGGTCGAAGATAAGACCTTCAATCTTTTCTTTTTCAAGTTTTGCCAGTTCTTTCCTGATATCTTCGGAACACTTTCTTCCTTCTTTGTTGTCGAAGTCAACATAAAAGGAGGGAAGTTTGATGTACCCGATTTTAATATTGCTCTCCGGATCGGTAACAACGGCAGATTTGGCGTAGGTTTCTTCAAGTATCACAACATCCCTCACGATGGAAATGTCACGGAGGTTGCCATCCAGTTTTTTAACAGTCAGGGTAACAGTGCTGCCTTTGGGCCCGCGGATCAGCTGCACGGCATCATCCAGCCTCATATCCACCACATCCACCGGTTCTTCGTTCTCCTGTTTCACTTTGAGTATCTGGTCGCCCACTTCAAGCTCTCCCAATTTCCATGAAGGGCTTCCCGGAACGATCCTCACCACTTCAATATAAATATCCTTCTGTGTGAGCTGTGCTCCAATGCCTTCAAGCTGGCCTGAAAAACGGATGTCGAAGTTTTCCTTATCCCTGGGTGGAAAGTATTGGGTATGCGGGTCCAGCACATTCACCAGTGAGTTGACATACAGGTTGAGGCGGTCATCTTCATTGAGCTGTGATAACCGGTGGAACCAGTCTTCATAACGTTCCAGGATTTTTTCACGCGCTTCAGCCTCAAGTTCGGAAAAGGACTTTTCTGTAACCGTATCGCTTTTTTGCATGGCTTTTTCCTGCTCCTCAAGCATGTCGTTTAACCTGACAAGGGTTTCATATTTCAATGAAAGGCGCCATCTGTCTTTCAGTTCTGCATGGCTTGCTGCAAAATCAAGCTTTTCCGGGTCGAGCTCAAGTATTTCATCTTTTGAAAAATCAAATGGCCGTGAAAGGATGTCATGAAAATACTTATCCGATTCATCTATCCGCTCTTCAATGATATCCACCGATTTATCCAGGAATTCGAAATTAATCTGGAGGAAAGCATCGTCAAGTTTGTTTTCAAACTTTTTCAGGGCAAGATAATCCTCCCGGAGCAAAAACCTTTTATTGTAGTCCAGACGTTCAATATAAATTCCGAAGGCCCTGGACGAAAAAGAATCATTAAAGCTGCCGGGCTGGTAATGCCCGCTGTTGATGGCAAACTGCATCACCTTTATCAGCAACTCCCTTCTCTGGTCATCGCTGTTGCCGCTTTTGTGGGCAAAAAGCAAAATGCTCACTGCCATGAGCATAACAGGAATAAACAACAGCCTGTACTTGTATTTTTTCATAAACGATGAATAAGTCATATTAAAACTGTAAAGTAAAGAAGATATTACCGGACTATTTGTGCTTATTTGTTAAAATATGTGAAACCGTTTACAAAGATACATCAAAACAGGGAAAACTGCGACTAACAGTTTCACAGCTTCATCATCAGGCATCAATGTTGGCGTATCTGGCATTTTTTTCAATGAATTCGCGCCGTGGCGGTACTTCATCGCCCATGAGCATGGAGAATATGCGGTCAGCTTCTGTGCCGTTTTCGATGGTGGCCTGCCGCAATATTCTTTTTTCGGGGTTCATCGTGGTTTCCCATAGTTGTTCGGCGTTCATTTCACCCAGGCCTTTATAACGCTGAATATGGATTCCTTTTTCGCCTCCGTTTCCGCTGATTTCCTTTACCGTGTTTTGCCGTTCTTCCTCCGACCAGCAATACACCTCCTTATTGCCTTTCCTGATGAGAAACAGAGGGGGAGTGGCAATGTAAACATATCCGTTTTCGATTAGTTCTTTCATGTACCTGAAGAAGAAGGTGAGGAGGAGGGTGGCGATATGACTGCCGTCCACGTCGGCATCGGTCATAATGATGATTTTGTGGTATCTCAGCTTCTCGAGATTCAGCGCTTTGCTGTCTTCTTCAGTGCCTATGCTGATGCCCAAAGCCGTGAACATACTCCTGATCTCTTCGTTGTCGAAGACTTTATGCTGCATGGCTTTCTCCACATTGAGAATTTTGCCCCTCAGCGGAAGAATGGCCTGAAATTTCCTGTCCCTTCCCTGTTTAGCCGTTCCACCGGCAGAATCTCCCTCTACGAGATATATCTCACAAAGAGAAGGATCCTTTTCCTGGCAATCGGCAAGTTTTCCGGGCAAACCGGTATTGAACAGGACATTCTTCCTTTGTACCAGTTCACGTGCCTTGCGGGCTGCGTGCCTTGCGGTTGCTGCCAGAATCACTTTGTTGACAATGGTTTTTGCTTCCTTGGGATGCTCCTCAAGATAATAATTCAGATGTTCGCTCACCAGTTGATCCACCACGCCCATCACATCGGAGTTTCCAAGCTTGGTTTTCGTCTGCCCTTCAAATTGCGGTTCAGCTACTTTAACAGAGATGATGGCCGTAAGCCCTTCACGGAAATCATCGCCATTGATGTCGAATTTCAGTTTGGAGAGCATACCCGATTTTTCGGCGTAAGATTTCAGGGTTCGTGTTAGACCCCTCCGGAAGCCGGCCAGATGTGTACCCCCTTCATGGGTGTTTATGTTGTTTACGTAGGAATGTGTGTTTTCTGAAAATGAGTTGTTATACTGCATTGCAATCTCAATGGGGGTATCGTTTTTTTCCCCTTCAAAAGTGATGGGCTCGTCCATCAGTTTTTCCCTGCTTTCGTCAAGGAAACGGATAAAATCTTTCAATCCGTTCTCTGAGAAAAATTCACTTTTAACATAGCTTCCGTTTTCATCTGTTTCCCTTTCATCGGTGATGGAAAGCCGGATTCCTTTATTCAGAAAGGCAAGTTCGCGCAGGCGTGATGCCAGTATGTCGAAACTGTATTCCAGTACGTTAAAAATGGTTTCGTCGGGTTTGAATGTGACTTCGGTGCCTGACCTGTCAGACGTTCCAATGATTTTAACCGGATACTGCGGTTTGCCCTTTTCATATTCCTGCACAAATATTTTTCCTTCGCGGTAAACAGTAGCTTTTAATTTACCTGAAAGGGCGTTGACACAGGAAACCCCCACGCCATGCAATCCTCCTGACACTTTATAGGATCCCTTATCAAACTTTCCCCCTGCATGAAGCACTGTCATCACCACTTCCAGCGCCGATTTATTTTCTTTTTCGTGCATTCCTGTAGGGATACCCCTTCCGTTATCGATAACTGTAACGGAATTATCCGGATGAATGGTTACCTCAATCGTATCGCAATAGCCGGCAAGGGCTTCATCAATAGAGTTGTCCACCACTTCGTATACCAGATGATGCAACCCTTTGGCGCTGACATCCCCGATAAACATGGCCGGTCGTTTTCTTACGGCTTCAAGGCCTTCAAGTACCTGAATATTGCTGGCGGTATAATTTGATTGCGCTAAATTGCTTTTTTCTTCTGTTGTCATTTTTTTTAGTTAAAATTGAATAAAATTTAAAAGACAAAGGTACGCTAAAAACAACTCTGTCTGTTCTTTGAAAAAGCTTATAAATCAACGTTTTTATCAACATTTTGTTGTTGAAAAAGCGCTTGGGGCGCCACGGGTTGCAGGGTATGGTTCTTCTATTGTCAAATTTGATCCGGTCCCCTCCGGATATTCACGAAATTCGGGGACAAATATTTGCCCGTATTGGGATTATCTCTATACTTTTGTCCGGTGTTACAAAAGGACCATTTTTTTAAACTAATACATAAAATCCACTGCAGAGGTGAGATTTAGCTGCAAAAATACACGTTTCACAGGAATGTTGGCCCTGATGCTTATAAGCCTGTTTTCGTTTTCACAAACAGTAGGCCTTGTGCTCAGCGGCGGTGGAGCAAAGGGGGTTGCCCACATAGGTGTACTGAAGGCTTTGGAGGAAAACAATATACCGGTACATTACATCACAGGCACATCCATGGGCGCCGTGGTTGGTGCATTGTATGCATCGGGATACAGCGTGCAGGAAATTGAGGACATCTTTCAGTCTGACGACATCATACACTGGGTCGCACCAGGATTCAACAAGAAGAATATCTATTTTTACATGGAGGGCGATCCCAATGCTTCATGGCAGATATTCAAGATAAAATACGATTCAAAACTAAGCTTTAAGCTGCCTACAAACCTGGTTACCCCATATACCATGGATTATGCGCTGATGGAAATGTTTGCCGGCCCTGCTGCTGCTGCAGGATATGATTTTGACAGTCTGTTTGTGGGTTTCCGGTGCGTTGCAGCCGATATTTCGGAAAACAGGGCGCATGTCATGAAATCGGGCGACTTAGGCGAAGCGGTCAGGGCGTCTATGACTTTCCCTTTCTATTTCAGGCCTGTTATGGTGGATAAGAGATTGCTGTTCGACGGGGGGATGTATAACAATTTTCCTGTGAACATCATGATCGAAGATTTTAACCCCGACATCATCATCGGATCAAAAGCCGCCTCAAACTATGGCCCTCCTGAGGTGGATGATGTTATTTCACAGATACAGTCAATGCTGATGGAAAAGACCGAATATGTCATCAATGCGGAGAATGGCGTTTTGATTTCTCCGGAGTTGCACCGGGTAAACCTGATGGATTTTTCCTATGCTTCGGCTTTTATCGATAGCGGATATGCAGCGGCACAACGAATGATCCCTGAAATACTGGAAAAATTCGGTAGTTTCTGCCCTGAGTCGGAGGTTGAAAAAAAGAGGGCGGAGTATAAAGCCAAAATCCCTCCTGTGGCGGTAGATTCCTTTGATATCGATGGCATTACAGACCTTCAGAAGGTATATGTCAATAAGCAGCTTGCGGGATCATTACGAAAAAAATCCCATTCCCAGAAATATACTGCAGAAGAGATCAGGCCTGAATACTTTAAGCTGGCTTCTGAGGAAAACGTGGATTATATTTTCCCGAAACTGATTTACGATCCTTTCGACAGCACTTTTGCACTGCATCTGGATATGAAGAGGGAAAACAGGCTCACTGCCGATATTGGCGGATTGGTTTCATCCGGAACCACCAATGAAATTTTTATTCAATTAGGCTACAATTACTGGAGGAAAAACTCTCTCAGCATCCGGGGAAACACCTATCTTGGCAGGTTTTACAATTCCGGACAGTTGAACGGAAGACTTAGCTTTCCCGGACGGTTGCCTGTTTTTATGCAAATGAAATACACCTATAATGCATGGAATTTTTTCAAAACGGCCACTTATTTTTTTGAAGATAAAAATCCATCCTATATTCTTCAGACTGATAATTTCTGGGATTATCAGACAGGAATACCGTTAACCCCAAAGGGTAAAGTCTCACTTGGAATATCTTCCGGAAGGAAAAAGGACGAATATTATCCGTCCAATCAGTTCAGCAGGCTGGACACTGCGGATTACACAACCTTTGATTTCGTGAGCCCGGGATTGCTTTTGCACCTCAATTCCCTGAACC
This sequence comes from Bacteroidales bacterium, assembly GCA_016927695.1. Taxonomy (GTDB): domain Bacteria; phylum Bacteroidota; class Bacteroidia; order Bacteroidales; family JAFGHD01; genus JAFGHD01. The sequence continues at coordinate 56,773 of JAFGME010000037.1, read as the reverse complement.
GGAAACAATATCCCTCCACAGGCGCCATGCTGAAAATACAGGCGAGGTACATTCTGGGTAATGAACGAAATGTGCCCGGTTCTACGTCAAAGAACAGGGATGAATACACATTTTATCATAAATGGCTTGAAACACGACTGATCTATGATAATTATTTTGAGACTATCGGCCCGTTGCACCTGGGGTTTTACGGTGAGGTGACCCTGTCGTCACAGCAACTTTTCAACAACTATACCTCAAGTGTTCTTGCAGCGCCTGCTTTTCAGCCTGTGCCTGAATCAAAAACCCTTTTCCTTCCACAGTTCAGATCGTATAATTTTGCCGCATTAGGATTAAAGAATGTTTTTTTGTTAAACAAGAACCTGGATTTAAGATTGGAGGCTTACGGATTTCAGCCTTTCAGCCAGATTTCAAAAAAGGATGACAACACGGTGGAGCTTGGAAAGATTTTTTCGAACCGGTATTATATGGCTTCTGTGACCATGGTATACCACCTTCCTTTCGGGCCGGCCAGCCTGGGAGTGAACTGGTACGATGGCAGCGACGAGCCGTTTACCTTTAACTTTAACCTGGGTTTTATTATATTTAACAACAGGCCATTTGAATAGGGCTTTAAAAATTTCTCTGAAAACAAATAATTTATATTTTTGCAACCCGAAAAGCGAACTTTATCCTGCAAAGGAATTCTTAAAATAATTTTGTAAAGATTATCTGAATGGAAAACAAGGCAGAACTCGATCAGAATCCGGAAATGACACAAACTCCGGAGGAGAACACCGGCCCCGAAGGGCAAACCGAAAAAGAAGAAGTGAATGAAAGTGTAACATCAGAGGTGAAAACCGATGAATCCCTGCCCACGGAAACGGAAGCCGCAGGGGAGGAATCCAAAACCGGAGAGGAAGAGCCGCAACCCCCTTCCGCAGAAGCGCCCGAAGCAACCTCTCCCAGGAAGAGAGGAAGACCACGTCAGAAAACCGATGAACCCTCAGCAGAAGCACCTCAGGATGACCACGATGATGACAGTGGAGCTGACGACGACCCCGACTATCATGAAGAGGATAAACCGGCCGCTAAAGAAGAGTTTTATTCGGATAAGTCACGTGAGGAACTGTTGGTTTTATTGGATGAACTGTTACAGGGAGGTGAAGTTGATCCGATCAAAGCCCAGGTGGCCCAGATAAAGATGGCATACCTCAGGAAAACAAGAGAACTTCAGAAGAAATTAAAGAATGAATTTGTTGATGCCGGCGGCGCTCCTGATGCCTTTGTGGCTGAACCGGATCCAACAGACAGCAGGTTTGAGGAATTATTTGTAGTATACAGGTCGATGCGCCAGAAACACCTCGAAGAGCTGGAAGAACAGAAGAAAAAGAACCTGGAGGCCAAAAAGCTTATCCTCGAAGAGTTGAAAGCGTTGATAGATTCAGAAGAAACCCTGAAAAAAACATACGATGAATTCCGGGAGCTCCAGGACAGGTGGAAGAAGATTGGCGTTATCCCCAGGAATGAAGTAAATAACCTTTGGCAGAGCTATCATTTTTTTGTAGAGAAGTTTTTCGACAAAGTCAAAATCAACAAGGAACTCAGGGATTTGGACCTGAGGAAAAACCTTGAGGCAAAGATGGCTTTATGCGAAAAAGCAGAAGAACTTCTGATTGAAAATTCCATCATCAAATCTTTCAAAGAACTTCAGCGCTTACATGAGGAGTGGAAGGAAATAGGGCCCGCCCCGGAGGATAAAAAAGATGAGATATGGGAAAGGTTCAGGGCAGCCACAGAGAAAATCAACCAGCGGCGAAGAGAACATTATATTCAGCTTGCAGAAGAGCAAAAGGGCAATTTAACGGCCAAGACCGAACTTTGTGAGCGGGCTGAAGAAATACTGAGGACAGAGGAAAGGACACTGAAATTGTGGCAGGAAGACACGCAGAAAATGTCAGAGCTGCTCAAAATCTGGAGAAGCATAGGTCCGGCGCCCAGGAAATATAACGACGGGGTATGGACCAGATTCAAAAATTCTCTTGATGCCTTTTTCACTGTAAAAAAGGAGTATTTTAATGAGATCAAAGACGAGCAGCTTAACAATTATAACCGTAAACTTGACCTTTGCATTCAGGCTGAAGGGATGAAAGACAGCGCCGACTGGAAAAAAACCAGCCGCGACTTCATTACTCTGCAACAGGAATGGAAAAGTATCGGACCGGTGCCGCGGAAACATTCCGATAAAATATGGAAGAGGTTCAGGGCAGCATGCGATGAATTTTTCAACAGGAAATCAGAGTATTTCGGCAATGTTGAAAAAAATGAACAGGAAAACCTGAAAATCAAGGAAGATCTCATTTCAAAGGTCAGGGAATATGAGTTTGGAAGTGACAAAAACGAGAATCTGAATGTGCTTAAAGATTTTCAAAGGCAATGGATGGAAGTCGGGCACGTTCCCATAGCCGAAAAGGAGAGGCTTCAGAATGAATTCAGGGAAACCGTCAACACACGGTTGGATAAACTTAAAATCTCCCATACAGAGATTCAGACCATGAGTTTCAGAAACCGGTATGATAACATCAAAGAGCAGCCCAATGCCAGGAGGATCATGAGCAATGAAAAGAACTTCCTCATAAGCAAGAAGAAACAGTTAGAGGATGATGTGATGTTATGGGAAAACAATCTGGGCTTCCTGGCCAAGTCAAAACAGGCTGCTTTGCTGAAGGCAGAGTTCGAAAAGAAGATTGAAAAGACAAGGGAAGAAATCGGTGTGCTGGCAGCAAAAATAAAGATACTGGACGAGGAAGCCCGCAGTTAATCGCACTGTTTTACAACCATCTCTTTGCCCTGAAAGGTTGCATAATTTTACAATATGACACATAAACCCCGCCTGAGTTTCTGGCAGATCTGGAACATGAGTTTCGGATTTTTGGGGATTCAGTTTGGATTTGCCCTGCAGAATGCCAATGTAAGCCGGATTTTTGAAACCCTGGGCGCCAGCGTGGACGATATTCCCATTCTTTGGATCGCTGCTCCGGTCACAGGTCTGATCATTCAGCCCATCATCGGCCACATGAGCGATAATACCTGGAACAGGTTAGGCAGGAGGAGGCCCTATTTTCTCGTGGGGGCAATTTTTGCTTCCTTAGCTTTGCTTATCATGCCCAATTCGCCGGCGTTGTGGGTAGCGGCAGGCATGCTCTGGATTATGGACGCCTCCATCAATATCTCCATGGAGCCCTTCAGGGCATTTGTCGGGGATATGCTCCCATCAGAACAGCGCACCAAAGGTTTTGCCATGCAAAGCTTTTTCATCGGTACGGGGGCGGTTGTGGCATCGGCTCTGCCCTACATTATGACCAACTGGCTGGATGTTGCCAATACGGCGCCTGAAGGGCAGATACCCCCATCGGTCAAGCTTTCCTTTTATATCGGAGGGGCGGTCTTTTTTCTTGCCGTGCTGTGGACTGTGCTGCGCACCAAAGAATATACCCCTGAAGAGCTGAAAACTTTTGAGGAAATTGCTGCCACCCAAAGGGAAGTGGAAAAAACTGCCGATGAGGTATTGCCCTCTTCAAGGTTTCTTAAAAGCAGTATATTCTGGCTATCCGGCGGAGCCATCCTCGCTTTCCTCGTATATTATTACAGGTTCGAAGCCGAACTGTACATCCTGGGTTTCGGGTTACTGGCCTTCGGGTTGGTGCAGCTTGCGACAGGAGCGATGATACGCTCAGGAAATAAAAACAATGGTTTTGTCGAGGTCATCAACGATCTCTTTAAGATGCCCCTGACGATGAAGCAGTTAGCTATAGTGCAGTTTTTTTCATGGTTTGCACTTTTTTCGATGTGGATTTACACTACTGCCGCTGTTACAAATCATGTTTACGGTACAAGTGATTCGACTTCCGATCTTTATAACGAGGGAGCCAACTGGGTGGGGATCATGTTTGCGGTTTACAACGGCTTTGCAGCGGCTGTTGCTTTCCTGCTTCCTGTGCTGGCTAAATATACAAGCCGTAAAATCACACACCTGATTGCTTTGGTGGCAGGAGGTTTGGGATTGATTTCGGTGTACTTTTTCAATACCCCGTATTTACTGATCCTGTCGATGCTGGGAGTGGGTCTGGCCTGGGCAAGTATACTGGCTATGCCGTATGCAATACTCACGGGTTCGCTGCCGCAAAATAAACTGGGTGTATATATGGGCATTTTTAACTTTTTTATCGTAATACCCCAGATACTTGCAGCAAGCATCTTAGGGTTTTTTGTCAGACATATTGCCGGCGGATATGCCATCTACGCCCTCATTCTCGGTGGCATTTCAATGATCATTGCCGGATTTTTAACTTTACTGGTCAATGACCCGGACGATCCGAACCGCAAAACCAATACCCCTGTTTTGTAATCATAACACTCACAATGTGAGGAGACTATGCAATATTGAATATTAATGGCCCGTGTAAATCAGAATTTGATATGAACGCGGATTTAGATTGAACCGGGGTGAAGGCCCTGATATTGAGAATGTTTCTCCTGTGATTACGTTTCGAAGTTTATCCATGTTCCCGTTGTAATGAATCACGAAGCTTTTTGTTTCCTCTGAGAGATTGATCAGCACAAGCATCCTGTTGTTCCCGTTACCGGTTTCGAAGGAAATGATACCATTTTCAGCATCGTTTTCCACCACACTGATCTTTTCATGATTTGCCAAGGGTGGGTTTCCTGATTTGACGGAGGCAAGTTCCCGGTACACTGAAAACATTTTGTGTGCTTCCCATGATATCTCATCCTTGTCGAAAAAATTCAGCCTTTTTCTGTTTCCCGCTTCCTGCCCGCTGTAGATCAGTGGAATTCCGGGCAACATGAAGGTAAAGGCGGTGAGGGGTTCCAGTAAATCATGAAGCCTTTCAATGGCTGACCCCTGCCAGGAGTTCTCGTCATGATTGCTTGTGAAATTCAGGAAAGAGGCTCCTGGCGGGAGATATCCCAGTTCGTTCAGGGCTTTCTCCAGGAGTTCACCGGGCCCCGTCTTTCCTGCCGCCAACTCATTCATGGCATGGAGCAGCTTCCAGTTGTATATTGCATCAAAAGCATATTCCAGCAGGTCGTGGTTTTCCGATTCGGCGAGCATAAAAACGGGTTTGATCCGGTCAAGCTTACGGCGGGCTTCGTTCCAGAAAGGAGTGCGTACCAGGTGGGCCATATCGCAGCGGAATCCGTCGATGTCTGCCTCATGAACCCAGAAAGACATGTCCTCTGTCATTTCTTCCCAAAGTTGCGTGTTATCATAATTAAGGTGAATCACATCCTCCCATTCGGGAAATGGAGGCCTGAAGCCACCGCTTTTATCCCGGGAGTAAAAATCCGGATGGTCCTTTGTCCAGTGATGGTCCCAGGCAGTATGGTTGGCCACCCAGTCGATAATGACCTTTATTCCCAATCCGTGCGTTTTTTTAACCAGGTTTTTGAATTCATTCAGGTTTCCGAATTCAGGGTTTACCCCCTTGTAATCGCGGATGGAGTAATAACTTCCCAAAGTTCCTTTTCTGTTTTTTATACCGATGGGATGGATGGGCATAAACCAAAGGATGCCAACGCCCAGATCTTTCAGCCGGGGCAGATGTTTTTCGAATTCACTGAAGGCGCCACCGGGCGTAAACTGTCTTGTGTTCACTTCGTAAAGAGTCCTTCCATAAACCCATTCGGGTGTTTTAATCTTTCTTTCCATGGTTGCAAAAATAATCAATCATTTTTGGAAAAAATATCGTATCTTTGAATACATTGCATTGAACATATTATTGCATTCTGCCACCTGAAAAAATCCGAAATATATGGTTATTTACGGAAATCTTAAAAATCAAAAAAATGAAAAAAGTCTTTTACAAACCCTTAAGCAAGATGGCGCTCATTCTTGTCTTATGTGTTCCTTTCGTTGCTTATACGCAAAGCATCGCCATCAACGAAGTAATGTCTTCTAATTGCAGTACGATCTGTGATGAAGATAACGATTATGAAGACTGGATCGAGTTGGTGAATTTTGGCTCCGGGCCTGTTCTGTTGAAGGATTATGGAATATCTGATGATTACAACAATTTCTTCAAATGGGTTTTTCCCGATACCAGCCTTCAACCGGGTCAGTTCATGCTGGTTTGGGCTTCCGGAAAAGACCGCAACACCCCCGGCATGCCTTTGCATACTAATTTCAGCATTAGCTCTTCCGGTGAAGAAATATTACTAACCTACCCTGACGGAAGCCTGATGGACGTAATTCAGCCCACGCAGATACCCACCGATGTTTCTTTTGGAAGGCATCCCGATGGAAACGGCTCATGGTTCTATTTTGCAGAACCAACACCTGGCCTTAGCAATACAAGTCAAACTTATACTGAAATCCTTTCTCCTCCTGATTTTTCCAATCCGGGAGGATTCTATCAGTATCCCTTTACACTGTATCTTGCCCACCCTGATCCGGAAGTCACGATCGTTTATACCCTTGACGGGTCAAATCCCGTGGGCAGCAACGCTACGATATATTCTTATAAAAACAGTTACCCCCGGAACCCCGGAGATCCATTTGGAGATACTTTGTATAATTTTTATCAGTCACATATTTATGCAAGTGGCATTTCAATTTATGACCGGTCAAATGAGCCGGATAAGTTATCACATATTTCAACCACCGACGATCTGTTACCACTTTATTTCCCATCATCACCGGTAAGAAAGGCCATTACAGTTAGGGCGAAGAGCATCAAAACGGGCGCTATTCCAAGCGAGGTCGAAACCAACACATATTTTGTCAATGATTCCATGGGCAATGACTTTAGTTTGCCAATATTGTCCATCAATATGCAGGAAAGCGATTTATTTGATTATGAAAACGGAATCTATGTTGCCGGGATTGATTGTGATGCGTGGAGAGTGAATCACCCAAATAGCCCTTACAGACCACAGGGTAACTATTTAAGAAGCGGATCAGAATGGGAATGTCCCGCTCATATTGAATTTTTTGAAGAAAACTACTCCCTCCCTGCAATAAACCAGGGTTTGGGCTTACGTATTTATGGAGGAGCTTCAAGATGGTGCCCGCTAAAAAGTATGCGTTTATATGCCAGGGATATTTATGATAATGAAAATATTGTGAACTATCCGTTTTTTTCTGAGAAAAACAGTTCTAATCCAAATCTGTGTTCGGAACAGTTTAAGAGATTCACCTTAAGGTCCGGGGGGAATGTTCAGGCACATCTCTACGATCACATCTCGCACAGATTAATGGAACCGGTTTATGAAGGAGTGCAACGAAGCCGGCCGGTAATACATTATATCAATGGAGAGTATTGGGGGCTGATGTATATCCGCGATAACCAGGATGAATATCACATTGCCTACAACTTTAACATTGATCCGGAGAATGTAATAATTCTTAATGGTGTATGGGGTCAGGGTACCAGTAATCATATTGAGGTTGGCACACAGGAAGATTTGTTGTTATACAGGTTTATGTACAATTTTGTTGTGGAAAACGACATGAGTATTGAGCAGAATTTCAGCCAGGTGAAAACAATGCTTGATCTGCAAAGCTATATTGATTATAATGTCATGTTCATTTATCTCAATAACGTTGACTGGTATGGCTCAAAACACTTTAAACTTTGGCGTGCAAGGGAACCGTCAGGCACATTCTTTGGCGATGGAAAATGGAGAACCATGGTTTGGGATTTTGATCTGGCAGGTAGGATTTATTGGGTAGATGGCGATCATTTGCTGAACGCAATTCATCCGGAGGGCGGAGGCACATTTACCCCCTGGAATTTCGGCCATCCCGACAAAACGGCATTTTTACGAAGCCTGCTTACAAACGAGGGCTTCAAAAACCTTTTCATCAACCGTTTTGCCGATCATTTGAATACAACTTTTGTACCTGCCCGTTTTGAAGAGGTTGTAACATCCGCCTTTCAGGCGCTGGAAAGCAACCTTCCGGAGCACTTCCATCGCTGGAATAAAAATGCGGCTACTGCAGCACAGGTAAATGCCTTGATTTCTTTTGGTAACCAGCGGCCTGCCATTCAGCGCCAGCACATCCGGAATCATTTTGATATTGACAGCAATGTGTTTATTACCCTGGATGTAAATGACGCTCTTTTCGGGCACATCCGCATCAACACAATTCATATTACTCCGAAAACACCCGGTGTACCCGAAACAGCTTATCCATGGACCGGCGTTTATTTTGAGGGCATCCCTGTTGAACTGGAGGCCATTCCTGCACCGGGCTACGGTTTCAGCCACTGGATTGGTTTATCTGAAACTAACTCTCCCCTTTTAGAGATTACTCCAACCGGGAGTTTGAATCTTACGGCAGTATTCACTGAAGTACCAACAAGCCGGTTGGTTCATTTCTGGTTCTTTGGTTCAGGCATTCCTAATGACACACCTCTAAAATGCTTAGATCCGACATTTGAATTGATTCCGGGATCTGTTCTCGCATTTCATTCAGCCCTCATTGGATACCCCTTCTTTAACGGCCATCCAAATTGGAGGAAGGCATCCATGGAAAGGCGAAACGCCCCAACCATTACCAATTACAGACCTGAAGGCAATAACAATATACCGTTTGCCAGTTCAGATATGCGTGCAGTGCAAATCAGGCAGCCATTCACAGGAGACGGGGGTGAAAACACCCTCTTTTTTCATCTTCCATGCACAGGGTTCCGGGATTTGGTGTTTCGTTTTGCTGCTATGGATGAAGGGGCGGCCGATAGCCTGAAAATTGATTATTCAACTGTTTCCGGTGCACCGGAGTGGACTTCCGCAGGCCTGCCATACAATACTTTTGCACTTGCAGACGCATATCTGTTATATGATATTGACTTTACCGGAATATCTGACGTCAACAACAACCCTGATTTCATTGTGCGCATTCGCTTCATTGGCCAGAATATGGCCATTGATGAGGGCAAAAGAGTTACTTTTAACAATATAAGCCTTGACGGGATGCCATTTACGGGTCCATGTATGTCATATTCCAATCCGGAAGGGACTCTTCCCGATTCAGCATCTAAGGAGTATCTAGTGGATCTGACCATTTTTCTTGAAGGCGGGTTTGATCCTGTTACGCATAATATGCGAAATGATTTAAATCTGGCAGGATGTATTCCTTTCATGCAGCCCTACGGCGCCAGCCCTTGGAATTACAATGGTAAAGAAGCCGTTACGGCGGTTCCCGGCGACCATTGTATTGACTGGGTGCTTGTAGAATTGCGGGATGCTCCTTCCGCTGAGGATGCCGTCAATAGCACGATGATTGGAAGAAAGGCGGGGTTCCTTACTCAGAACGGTTCGATTGTGTCATTGGATGGCACAAGCCCGCTTAAATTTTCAGCAAGTTTTTCCTATAAACTGTTTGCAACAGTCTGGCATAGAAATCACCTGCCGGTAATATCAGCTTTTCCATTAACCCAAGCAGGGTCTGGGTTCAGCTATGATTTTTCGACAGATGCCTCCAGGGTTTTTGGGGGGAATGTAGCACATAAGCAGCTTGCCCCTGATATCTGGGGTATGGTTGCCGGTGACGGAAACTGCGACGGAAAGGTAACTTCAGGTGACATACCCGAAGTTTGGGCGCCACAGTCTGGAAATTCAGGCTACCTGCAGGGCGATTTCAATATGAATGGCAATGTGGACAACACCGACAGGATTGAATTTTGGGCGCCGGATGCAGGAAAGGGGTCACAGGTTCCGCAATAGTTACTTTCGAACAAATCACATTCTATTTGCCGGAAACACAAGAAAACAAAAAGAATAATGGAAGAATAAAAAATTAAAAGATTCGATGGAACCAACTTGAAGGATAAATTTTTCATAGTCAGAAGGCAAAATAATAATCTGCAGGGTTAGAAAATATTTCATTAGTCACTTGCGCATCGGTAGAATAAGTTGTTATTTTTGTTGCAGAAGTGACACATAAGATGTGGGGGACGATTAGAGGTAAAGCTTTGTATTACAGGAAAAAACATTGAGTGTAATCGAATAATTTTAAAATATAGAAAATGATTTATCAGATCAAGATTTCATTGAACGGCTCGAATCCTGCAATATGGAGAAGGTTGCTTATCCCTTCTGACAATTTCTTAAAGGACTTCCATAACATCATTCAGATTGCAATGGGATGGGAAGATGCCCATTTGCACCAGTTTGTAAAAGAGGGGATTTTTTATGGTATAAAATATCCGGATGACGACTGGTGGGAAGATGAGATCAATGTCGATTATAAAAAGAAAAAGCTTCGTGTGGCCGACCTGCTGAAGGTTGAAAAAGAAAAAATTATCTATGAGTACGATTTCGGCGACAGCTGGATGCACGAAATCCTGCTTGAAAAGATACTTCCGGCAGATAAGGATTTTAAACATCCCGTATGTACCGGGGGAAAAATGAATTGCCCCCCTGAAGACTGCGGCGGGGTGTGGGGTTACGCTGAAATGCTGGAGATACTGAAACAGCCGGACCATGAAGAATATGAGAACTATCTGGAATGGCTGGGTACTGATTTTGACCCCGGGTATTTTGACATGGATGAGATAAATAGGACTTTGAATAAAATTATTTTGCAACCTTCACCTCATACTCCTTCGTCACCAAAAGGTCGGCGAGGGGTTTAAGGCTCTGCACCATTTTATGCTCCTGCGCCAGGGTGGCCCATCGTACTTCATCCATCACCTCTTTGCCGCGGGCGTCTTTGGTATGTTTTTCCTTGGTTTCAAGATACGTCAGTTCGATGAATACCCTGAGATCGATCATTTCTGCTTTGATGGCGTAAAGTCCGTCCACGATTAGCATATCCACAACGGAGAAGTCGGTGATGAGGAGATCTACCTGCTCGGTGACCAAATCCACGCAGGGCATCTCCGATTTATTCCCATGTTTGAAATCATGAATATTTTTCCGGATAGCATCCCAGTCGTATTCGTTGTAGCCCACCACGTTTTCGATACCATGCCTTGCCCTCCAGTCACGTCTTTCCAGGGGATGGGTCATATAGTAATTGTCGGTGTGCAGCGGCTTGGCGAAGATGCCATGCTTTCTGAGTCCTTTGGCGACTACAAAGGCAAGCTCCGATTTGCCGGAGCCCGACTCGCCTGAAATACCAAGAATGAATTTGTCCTTTTTTCTCCGGAGTACCTCTTCAATGATTTTCCCGCCGGCTTTCAGATGCTTATCCTGTATCAGCAATATATCGTGCAGCATAATCCTTCTGTTTGAATGTGTTTAAGTATTATTGTATGATGAGTTTTTGAGATAACCGGACACTTACACCGTGAAATGTAACGAAATACATTCCTCCGGAGAGTGAGGCCAGGTCAAGATCAACGCTGAAATCATCCCTCAGAATATTGACACTCGTATTGAACAAAACCCTTCCCCTGAGGTCGGTCAGAGTCAGTTCACCTGCAACGCCTGCCATCCCTGAAAAAACCGCACTGCTTTTCCCTTCGCAGGGATTGGGAGAGAGGAGGAGTGAGTTTTCCGGGGCAGGAGAACTCTCATTTACAGGCAGGTACTCTGAAATGTCAGGGAAGCTGAAGGAATTGCCTCCCCAGTTGCAGACGTAAAGTTTTTTTTCCGGCATAATGCACATTCCGAAAGGGCGGTTGTGGCCGGTGGAAACAATCACCTGGTTGCTGAAGGTGGAATTGTTGGAATAGACTCTCTCGTTGCCCCATTCGTAATCGTCGCCCCAGCTCGAATAGTAGAACCTTCCGTTGTGGTCCATGATGATCCCCTCCAGATAGCCGCTGAAATTGTTCAACAGCGTTTTTTTGTCTGTTCCGTCGGGCTTCACCGATTTGATCACTGAGGTTACAAAATCGCTTTCAAAATAAACCACGCGGCCGTGAATGTAATCGTAGCAAAGTCCAAAGGGCTGGCTGGCCTGGACAAGTTCGGTAAGATCATTTTCCTGTATGTTGTATTTATAAATTACATCCTTAACGCTGTTTCCGAAATACAGATTTGTGCCGTCGGTATCCATCAGGTCTAAGTAGCACTGGTCGGCATCGATGAGCCTGTTCAGTACCTGCTGGCCGGAGTTGAGGTCGATCCCCACAAGGTAGGAGGGTTTGTTGTAGTTGATGATGTCGTAATTATTGGTAACATAAAGCACATCCCCGACTATTGCCATACCGCCGGGATACTTGAGATAAGTGTAAAAAATGCCGGTGATGTTTCCGGCCCCGTCTGCCCGGAATATCTTTCCGGCGCCTTCCTGATTCCAGTTTGATACGAAATAAGTTTGCCCGGGTTCATAGTACAACACATCCACCGGATATTGCAGGTTTTGCCCCGAAACATCCGGCAGCCGGAGGCTGAAGGTCAAAGTGACGGTGGTGATAAGCATCAAAATTTTCATTTTCCTGTTTTTTACAAAATTACGATCAATTGCAATATTTACTCCTGATTTTTTCGGCTTGTTCTGAGCCTAAGGCGGCCGCTTTCTGCCAATCAAGGCAGGCCTCCTGTTTCCAGTTCAGGTAATACTTAACATTCCCACGGTTATAATATGCATCCCTGTAATCGGGTTCCAGTTTCACGGCTTTATTGAAGTCGTCGAGCGCCTCCTCAAGATTCCCTTTTATCCCCAAAATGATGCCTCTGTTGTTATAGGCAAGTGTGTACCCGGGATTGAGTTCGATGGCCCTGCTGAAATCTTTCAGCGCTCCCTCCATGTCGTTCATCCTGTCGCGTATGTTGCCCCTGAAGAAATACCCGATGGCCACATCGATGTCGGACCTCTCTTTGTCAATGATGTCAGAGGTCAGGGTCATGGCATCTTTCCATATCAGGTTTCGCTGAAAAGTGGTGATGGAGTACCACAAAATCAGGGCTACCCCTGCCAGCATCACCGGCATTTTAATTTGGCGGGCAAAGGGTTTTTTTGATGATAACAGTTCGGTAAGCCCGAAAGCGAGGGCAAAAAATAATCCTGTATAAGGTACGTAAGTGTATCTGTCGGCCAGCATCAGCATCCTGTTCCACACCACAGGCAATGCCACCGAGATGGAAAGGAGGAAAAACAGCGCTCCGAAAACGACTTCTTTTTTTCTCTTTCTGATCGCCAGGAGCAACAGTATTATACCTGCAAGCGCAAGCGCAGAAAAATAATATTCCGCCGGAAGCCAGCCTGCCGCGGTTTTTTCAGGAAAAGCATACACTGCCGAGAGGTTGACCGGAACAATGGCTTTGTAAATGTAAAAAACCAGGGCGTAAGAAAGCAGGAAAAACCTGTCGGCAAAGGAATACTCCACCTCCAGGTTGCTGATGTGACCGAAGTCGGAGGAAGCGTCAACGGCAATGATACCAAAAAGCAGGGAAAGCACAAAAAAGGGGATTTTTTCCAAAAGATTACGCCGGGTGAGGGTGTTTTCACGGTAATAGTCCATCAGCAGAAGGATCAGGGGCAGGGTCACAGCCATGGATTTTGAAAAGAGCGACAAAAGAAATGCACTTAGGCAAAGCAGGTAGGCCTTGCCTGTTTTTTTTTCCTGGTATCGATGATAAAAGATCAGCGCCGCAAGATAAAAGGCAGAATACAGGCCGTTGCTCCGGGTGGCAATCCACGAAACAGCTTCCACATGCATGGGGTGAATGGCAAAAAGCAGGGTTACAAGGCCGGTGATCTCCATTCGCGGGGTGAGTATCTGCATCAGGTAAAACACCAGAATAACGTTGATCAGGTGAATCAGAAGATTTACAAGATGATAAGGAGCCGGTTTCTCGCCGGAGATCAGATAATTGACTGACAGGCTCAATACTCCGAGCGGCTGATACATGCCCAGGTAATAGCCGGAGAAGAAATCGCCCACCCTGAACTGCTGAACGCTTTCACTGGCAAGATATTCTCCGTCGTCCCAGCCATAAAGAACCTCGTTGGTAAGGGAGTTGGAGAACAGGATGACAGTGAACATGAGGATACCCCCTAAAATCCATCCTGACAATCCGTTTTTCCTTACATTGTTATTTTTTTTTGCCATAAATGCTCAATAAAACAACCAAAAATACAGATTATCCCGGAATTATGCTGAAATTTAACTCCTGTTACAAAAGGCTGTTTCTTTGCCGCAGACATTCGTAGATGACCATGGCGGTGGCAGCTGAGACATTCAGCGAGTTCACCCTTCCATACATGGGAATGATCACTTTTACATCGCTGTTTTGTATCCAGAAATCAGAGATTCCATCCGCTTCAGAGCCCATCACGACGGCGATATTCCCCAGCATATCGGCGCTGAAGATGGATTTGCAGGCTTCCAGCCAGGTTGCGGTAATACGGAAGTCGTTATTTCTCAGCCATTCCAGCGCCTCTTCATTGGAGCATGCCACCACCGGCATCCTGAAGATGCAGCCCAGACTTGAACGGATGACATTGGGGTTGTAGATGTCTGTTTGGGGATTGCAGACCAGCAGGGCATCGCAGCCGGCTGCTTCTGCTGTCCGCACAATGGCTCCCAGGTTGCCCGGTTTTTCGACGGTTTCAAGAACGACAACCATGGACTGAGGCTGGAGACTGATCGTGCTGAGCCCCCGGTTATCTGCCCTGAACACGGCAATCAATCCCTCGCGGTTTTCCCTGTAAGCAATGACCCTGAAAACCTCCTGGGATATTTCAAAAACTTTCTCATGCTTACTTAAAACAGTGTGGAGGGGCTCCGGTAACGCCTCCCCTGAGAGATCAGGACAGAAAAAAAGGCTATTTACCATGAATCCCGCTTCGAGAGCCATGAGTATCTCCCTCATACCTTCTACCACGAAGAGCATTTCCTTTTTCCTGTTCCTGTTTTTCTGTAACCTTATAAGGTTTCTGATTCCAGGATTCTTTGTGCTGGTGATTTTTTCCCGTCCCATTGTCATTGTTTTGCCGGCCTGTAAAAAAAACGGCCATCCCGCCTTCCTTCCTGCAGCACGTAAAATTAGTGAATTTGGGTGGCATTGAAATAAAATCTTTACCTTTATTTCATAATGACAGGAAAATGAAAAAAGCTGCCATATTTTGCCTGGGAGAAACAGTGTTTGATATTGTTTTCGACAAGGGAAATGCGGTGTCGGCCCTTCCGGGCGGGTCGTGCCTCAACACTGCCGTGAGCCTGGGACGACTTAAACTGCCGGTGCACCTTGTATCAGAAGTTTCTGATGATTTTTTGGGCCGGAGGGTGCAGGACTTTCTGGCAGAAAACCGTGTTTCCACGGATTATCTCAGGATGTACGACTCGGGAAAAACAGCCCTGGCGTTGGCGTTCATTGACGAGAAACGCGATGCCTCTTATACTTTTTATAAGATGTATCCTTCTGAAAGGCAACTTATTGTGCCTGCCTTCTCAGAGGGGGTTGACTATTTCCATTTCGGATCTTTTTTTTCATTGGCCCCTGATTCCCGCAAGCTTACTTTGATCTGCATCCGTGAAGCTTTAAAAAAGAACTGCCTTGTGATGTACGATCCCAACTTCAGAAAAGCACATCTGGATGATTTGAACCGGTCATTGCCCTTCATTGAAGAAAATATATATTTTTCGGATATTGTGAGAGGATCGGACGAAGATTTCCGTCTGATATTCGGCGCAGCTTCGGCTGAAGATGTTTTCCGGAAAATGTCCCGGGAAGGAAATAAGGTATTGATCTATACCCGGGGTAGTGGCCAGGTCACTTTGTTGAGCAACCGCCTGAATATAAACATGGATGTACCGGGCATTCAGGCAGTTAACACCATCGGGGCCGGTGACAGCTTCAATGCAGGGATACTGTATAAGCTGTACCTAAAAAACATTCATCGTGCAGAGCTCGCTCAAACCAATGAAAAAACCTGGCGATCCATCCTGGAAACCGCTGCTGCGTTCGGATCGCATGTGTGTTTGGGATGGGAGAACTACATTCCGGAAAGCTTTGCCTTAAAGATGATCTCAGGATTCTGAAGGTTTTTTGTGAAGTTTCTTAAGGTACATGTAGTCAAGATAATACAATATTTTGACTGAAAAGCTGTTGGCGGAAGGGGTGTTGATTGTATTCCGGAAATTGTCAATAAAGTTTGCAGGAATGTCTGCTTTTGAGGAAAAACCGTCAGGAAATACCGGGGTTTCATCCAGATGATGTATTGAGTTTTTCCATACAAGATTGATTTCGCTCCCGGGCGCAAAATTCCATTGATAAAACAGATCGATGTTAAATGCATTGTAGCTGAAGTCGTCTCCCTGCCGGTATTGGTTGGATTTCAGATATCCATCAGTTAACAGGTCGTAGAATTCAAGATACTTTCCCGTGATCCAGTAATGCCTGATCCTGAGTGAAAGAGCTGATCTGGGGGTGAATTTGTATTCTGCCGTAAGGGTGTTGGTGAACAACTCGAGGTTCCTTCTACCAAAGATGATTGCCTGTGCGCCGTCATTTCCGGTGGTGTCTGTTACATACCCCATATCATCCCTGTTGTAACTGTAATCGAAGCGGTGGATGATCATGAGCTTGTCGCCGGCTCTGAACCTCGGACTAATGTTGAAGGAGTACTTCTCTTCACGGTAATGCCCTGAGTAAAAGTAGCCGGCACGGAGGTCGATGAGGAATTTTTTTCTGTAATCGGGTGAATAGCCTGCCATCATAGATAAGGAGGGGGGAGCAGTGTAGTAATAACCCCACACCCTGGGTTCGTAATAATCGTAAGAGTTTACCGGTTTCAGCTCACTGTTGAACCAGACCGTAAGATGGTTTTTATTGGTGGCCCGGGTGTCATAATCTATGCTGAACCAGGTAAACTTCCGGGGATGATAAAGAAAATCCCAGGAGATTTCCAGTTCATTGGTCCATTCCAGCAGTTTACCATGTGGTTCATATTGGTTATAAGCGAGATACAACAGGTTTTCAAATTCGTTGTTTTTCGAAAGATAACCCATTTCGTTCGGATCGTAAGTGTCGGAAGCCGCACTGTGCTCCAGCTCATAGATAAACCTGCCGCTTATTTTTCCGGCCGACAATAAGTACTTATGCCCGAACCCCGGTTTTTCACCCTTGTCGTAATGCTGACTAACAGAGCCTATTCCGAAAACAGAATAGGTGTTTTTTTTATCGGTGATTTTGAATTCTGTTCCCGAAACATTGGCTGAGTATTCATTTTCCGGTTTGTAAACATTGGTATTATAAGCGCTGACAAATGAATTATTCCTGAGTGACCGGTCAATGACTATCATATTGTAATTGGAGAAAGGTTCTGTGGTGACTTTCCTTGATGCTCCCGTTAGGGTGTCCTGTATTTCTGCAAAAGTATTGGAAGTCATAGCGTTGAACAACCCGATACCCAGTCCTTTTTTTGTCTTTCCCGAAATTTTGGTGGCGTTGATCAATTGGGAGGATAAAGGATTGTCAATGATGATTTCGTTGGGAAGCAGGCTGTCTTCAGTTGCATCGTACCCCGAGGGAGTAGCGCCGATGCGCCGGCTGTAGAACACGTTTCCCCGGTCAAATAACTCGGTGCCCTCCATGAAAAAGGGTCGTTTTTCATCATAATACACTTCAAAAGGCGAGAGGTTATATATGATATCATCGGACTGTACCTGGCCGAAGTCGGGCACAAGGGTCATATCTAATGTAAAGCTTTCGCTGATGCCGTACTTCAAGTCAAGGCCATAATTGCTAAAGGCGCTCCAGTGGTCAAGTTCCGGGTTTTTTTCCACATATCCTGAAAGATAAGGCACAACGGACAATCTCAGGGGGGGATCTAAATCGTGAATCCCGGTGAGCCGGCCGGCCTGGTTGTTCAATCCGTCTGCATTGCGGTCAATAAAGTTCCATGTGTCTGTTTCACGGTAGCGCATAATCTGCCTGAAAAACTGAAGACCCCATACCTGCTCCCTGCCGGTTTTTGGGAATCGTAAAGCGGAATGGGGTATCTCAAGCTCAGCCACCCACCCCGTGTCGGTGATTTTAATTTCGCTTTTCCAAACAGCATTCCAGCTTTCATCCTCTCCGGAACCCTCAACCGATTTCAGGTCAACCTGTACACCTGCCGCAGTGACTATAAATCCGTATGCAGTGATGAAATCGTTGAAAGGATCAAAGTACACCCCGAAATAATCTGCGATGTTGATCTCGTCTCTTACACTGAGTTCGGTATAAATGCTGTCGGGTTGCGGGTCATAAAGAAGAGCGCCCACATAAAAGGCATAATCATCGTATACAATTTTTACTTCGGTCGGAAGGGAGGCTGCTTTTCCGTTGTAGGGCTGGTATTGTACAAAACCGGTAGCGGCTTCGGCTGTTGCCCAGGCCTCATCGTTCAGTTCACCATCGATTTTTGGGGGCGCTGTTGTCCTTGAAGCGTTCATTAACCTTTTATCATTATTCTGGGCCGTAGATTTTTGCCAAAAAAGGAGAGAAAAGATGATCATGAAGAAGACCGGGAAATATGGGGATTTGAAAAGAATCATCAGGACGCCGCTGCTTAATTATTATCAGGCAATAATATTAAATATATTTGTACTTTGATGGATTGAGGAGGTTGATTTTTATCTATTCAAAAGTTTTTGATAAATGTTATGACTCTCCTCATCGAAACAAACAAAAATCACTTTTTCGGGTGTCGTATTATGCTCCATAAAATCCTTCACCTGCTGAATGGCAATCCCGGCAGCCCTTTCCTTCGGGAAACGGTACACGCCTGTACTAATTCCGGGGAAGGCGATGGTGTGGCAGCCGTTTTCACCGGCTAATCTTAGGCTGTTCCTGTAACACGAAGCAAGAAGGTCATCTTCATTATTGTTCCCGCCTCTCCAGACAGGACCCACGGTATGGATGACGAAGCGGGCGGGCAGGTTATAGCCCTGGGTTATTTTTGCGCCTCCTGTTTCACAACCGTTGAGTGTCCTGCACTCATCAAGCAATTGCGGCCCTGCTTTCCTGTGGATGGCGCCGTCCACTCCTCCGCCTCCGAGAAGTGAATTGTTGGCTGCATTCACAATGGCATCCGTTTTCAAGGTAGTGATGTCGGCGTGGGTGACTTCTATCCTATGATTCATCAACTTGCTCCTCCGCTTTTCTGACAAACAACTGAGCCGTCTGGTAACCTGTTACCATGATCCTGCTTCCCTTCTCAATAAAACCTGTTTCGGCAGTGGCATCAAAGATATCATTTGCAATATTAACTTTACCGGCAGGACGCAACACTGTGTGGGCCGTACCCTTCTGACCGATCATGTTTTTGTAAACCGAATCTGTTGTGCCAAATCCCTGGTCTTTCATCTGCACCGAATCCAGGGCAAGATGGCCAAAAACTGTGGAGGTGAAAACTTTTCTGCTGACATAAAACGAAAGTATAATCGAAAAGAACATGGCGATCACCACAATAAAGAAGGCCATTAACAGTGTGTTGAGTGCAATACCCGTAAAGTCGAAGCCAATGTTGTCAACCATGCTGAGGGTAAGCCCTGCTACAACGAGAATGATCCCGGCAATACCGGGTAAGCCGAATCCGGGCAGGACAAAAATCTCAATGGCAAGCAGGATGACTCCGGTAATGAAAACGATGATCTCCCAGTGTTCTGCCAGGCCTTCAAGATAGAGTGGGGCGAAATACAACATAGCGGCCAGGATGGCGGCGCCTAATGGAAAGCCTATTCCGGGCGTCTGAAGTTCAAAGTATATGCCCCCGATGATGATCATGATCAGGATGCCGCTTACAAAGGGGTTGATCAGGAACCCGATCATTCTGTCAAGAGAGCTGAGTTTTTGCTCAATGATGGTATAATTCTCTATGCCTGCCAGTTTAAGCACTTCGTCAACGGATTTCGCAATGCCTTCACAGTAGTTGTTTGCCATGGCTTCGGTCGCAGTAAAGGTAAGGACTTGTCCGGTATCTGACACCCCTTCGATGGAGATACGCGGATCCACCATAGCCTGGGCTATTTCAGGATCTCTTCCCGAAGATTCTGCCGTTGATCTCATCATCGATCTCATATATGACTGATACTTGTCAGGCAGAGGTTTTCCGGTTTGGTCCACGACGGTTGCCGCCCCGATATTGGCCCCGGGATGCATATAAATGCTGTCGCAGGCAATGGAAATGAGAGCCCCGGCAGAGGCAGCATTATTGTCGATAAACACAAACACCGGGATTTCCGATTTAAGGATGATGGTGCGTATGGAATCTGCCGCATCAAGCATCCCGCCATAAGTGTTCATGTGGATCAGAATGATGGCTGCATTTGTGTCGGCGGCCTGCTGAAATGCTTTCTGTGTTGTGCGCCAGACAGGGGGGGCGATTTGCTCTTTGATATCAAACTTGTATACCTTAACAGTTTCCTTTTGCCCGCAGGCGTTTTTCACCGGCAGCCATAGCATGGCTGCAAGCAAAGGAAACAGTATCATTATGTGTGTTGTTTTCATCATGTACTGTCTGGAAATATTAATTTTCATGCATTTTCCTGTAAAGTTTTTTCCAGGCGCGCCGCTCCCAGTATCTTTTATTCATGAATTTGCCCCAGTTTATATTCGTCCAGAGCCGTTCATGGATATAGTAAAAAATTATTTTTGACAGGAATTCGAGTGTGGTAACGAAGGTTGCACTTTCAAGCACTTCGCTGACTTTCTGGTTTGTATACCTCCTGAATATCACAAAAGCAACCAGAAAGGTGGCGCCAGAGGCAAGTATGCGCCAGGTAACAGCCTTGGCGAGGCTTCTTCCCGGTGAATCCTTCATGATGATCCGGGAATTGTCTATTCCGTTGTTGGCTTGATGTTTCATCAAGAAATCAGTTATGGTTTTTACTTTTGAAATGAATGGATGACTGATTTTTTGAATTCTTCAAAAATTAAAGGATTGGATGCAATGATTTCTTTACCGTAAATATAATTTTTTGCTCCGCTGAAATCGCAAACGATACCGCCTGCCTGCTCCACAAGAAAGGATCCTGCGGCCACGTCCCATGAGTTGAGCCCATATTCATAAAAACCGTCGAAACGTCCGCATGCCACATAGGCCAGGTCAACCGCTGCCGACCCCATCCGCCGGAGCCCCCGGGTCCGTTTCATAAATTCTTTGAAAAGATGGATGTATTCGTCCATTTTATCATAATCCTGATACGGGAAACCCGTTGCAAGCAGTGATTGTTCCAGGGTTCCGGCCCCGGAAACATGGATCTCATGCCCGTTGAGAAAAGCTTTGCCTGCTTCCCAGGTGTAGAAACATTCCTGATGATTGGCCTCAAAAATCACCGAACTGACGACCCTGTCCTTCCTTAAGAGCGCTATACTGATCGAAAACAATGGAATGCCGTGAATGTAATTGGTCGTTCCGTCAAGGGGGTCGATGCACCAGTTATACTCATTTCCGCGGGGGTATTTATCGCTTTCTTCAGCAATAAATCCGGCTCCGGGCAACAACTTGCCCAACTCTTTCACCAGCCTTGACTCTGCATTTCTGTCAACATAAGTAACAAAACTGTTTTTCCCCTTGGTTTCTATGTGCCCTGGAGTAATATTCCTGTATTCATTTTTGATGTAACGTCCTACCGCTCTGCTCAGATTTGATACCTGTTTTGTTAAAAGTTCAAGATTCATTTTGTGAATTTTCATCAAAAATAACTATTTTAATCATTATTGTGGTATATTTGTTAAAACTATTGAGTTAGTTTGAACCGGATTACAAATTAAATTCAACCTGTTATACATGGATATGACCATGGACGATCATGATATGAATGGGAGTGTTCCTGCCAACGGCCCCGGTCATTTCCCCGAATTGTTTGATGATGTGCCTGCAGGCCTGTTCAGAACAACGCCCGAAGGGAAATTTGTGTATGTGAACAATACGGCGGCCAGAATGCTGGGATATGAAAACAGGGAATCACTTCTTAGGAAGGAAGCCGGTGGAATTTATCGGTACGAGGACACCCGGAAGATATATGTCAAAGAGTTGATACAGAAGGGATTCCTGTCGGTAAGGGAAGTGGAACTGAAAAAGAAGGACGGGTCATTCTTCTGGGCAGAGATCAGCGCAAGGACCAATTACTCGCCACAAAAAGAAATATTGGGTTTCGATGGATATATCATCGACATCACTGCCCAAAAGAAAGCCAATGACCTTCTGAGAACCAGTGAAGAGAAATTCCGCCTCCTTTCGGAAAATATCAGGAGCGCCATTTTTATTTTTGATACATCGGGAAGATATATTTACATGAATCCTGCCTCCCTCGTTATTACAGGATACTCGGAGGAAGAGTTAAAATCAAAGCAGTTTTATGAAATTGTACATCCTGATTTCATAGACTTTGTGAAGAAAAGGGGACAGGCAAGGTTAGCGGGCAAAACAGTGCCTGTGAGTTATGAGTTCAAAATCCTCACTAAAGACGGAGAGGAAAGGTGGGTTGAAGTGTCCAATTCCATGATGATGCTTGAGGGTGAACCGGTGGTGTTGGGCACTGCCATTGATGTTACCAACCGGAAGATGGCCGATGCATTTGTTCGTGAGAGTGAGAAAAAATACAAGGCGCTTTATTCGCTTTTCAGACTTATGTCCGATAATGTGCCTGATATGATCTGGGCCAAAGATTTGAAAAACAGGTATATTTTTGCAAATAAATCCCTTTGTGAAAACCTCCTGTGCACTTCAGACACCTCTGAGCCCATCGGGAAAACCGACCTCTATTTTGCAGAGAGAGAAAGAAGGAAGCATCCCGGTGACCCTGAATGGCATACTTTCGGAAAAATCTGCTCAGACAGCGATGATCTGGTGATCAGCGCCAGGAAAGCGGTGCGTACGGATGAACCGGGCCGGGTAAAAGGGGAAATGATATACCTCGATGTCAACAAAGCCCCTTTCTGGGACGAAAAAGGCCGGTTGATCGGGACGGTCGGCAGCGCCAGGGATGTGACCAAGGAAAGGATCATCGAAAAGGAACGGAAAAGGTTTGAGGAGCTGCAGTCGGTGGCTTATAAGATAGCAGGTGCAGTTATTACAACAGGCGACCTCGACGAGCTTTTCCCTGTGATAAGAAATGAACTCGACCGGGTGATAGATACCACCAACTTCTGTATTGCCCTCTATGATCAGCATACGGATGAGATCACCCTGCCTTACCTTGTGAGCGGAATTGAGGACGAAGTATCCATCAACGACCTGAAAACGCTTACTTCCTTTCTGATCCATGAGAACAAGCCTTTAATCCTGAAGAAAGGCCGGATGGAAAACCTGCCCCTGAAACTTACCGGAAAGCTCCCCGAAGTCTGGATCGGAACACCGTTGAAGGCCCGTGAAAAAGTGATCGGAGCGTTGATGGTTCAGAATTATCATGATGAAAACATTCTTACCGGGAATGATCTTGAAATCATCGGGTTTGTTTCCACACAAATCGGTCTTACCATTAACCAGAAGCAGGCGGAAGAATCACTGAAGGAAAGTGAGTTCAGGTTGCGGAAAATTATCGATACCGTGCCACACATGATCTTTGTGAAATCGTGGGATGGACGGTTCCTTCTGGCGAACCAGGCCACCGCAAGAACGTATGGGCTCACTGTGGAAGAACTGGAAGGAAAGCTGCAAAAGGAAGTGCATAAAGATTCCGGCGAGGCGGATGATTTTCTCAGGGAAGACCGCTATGTCATTGATCACAATGAAACCCGTTTCATTCCTGAAAGAAAGTTTACTTTTCATGATGGGGAAGTCAGGGTAATGCAAACCATTAAAATACCTTTTACTTTCCCAAGCCGCGGGCAGGGCGCCGTAATAGGCGTTTCCATCGACATCACCAATATCAAAAAGGTCGAAGTCGATCTTCAGGCTGCCAAAGAAAGGGCCGAGGAATCCGACAGATTAAAAACCGCCTTTCTGGCCAATATGTCACACGAGATTCGAACCCCGATGAATGCCATTGTGGGTTTTTCGGAATTGCTCAATGATCCCTCCCTGATGGCAGAACACCGTAAGGAATATGTCGCTTTGATCAATGAAAACTCCAAAATCTTACTTAACCTGATCGAAGATATCATTGATGTGGCAAAAATCGAAGCCGGGCAGATCAGGATCGTTCATTCATCGTGCCAGGTAAACCGTATCATTGATGAACTTAAAGACCTGTTTGAAAATGAAATCCTGCGGCTCAAACGCAAAAGCCTTGAAATCAAAGTGTTTAAAGGAAACGGCAACGAAGGTTTTTCCATTATTTCAGATCCGTTCAGGCTGAGACAGATACTGAACAACCTGCTGAGCAATGCAGTAAAATTTACCAGTTCAGGGTTTATTGAATACGGTTATACCATCGGCCGTGAAAATACAATCCATTTCTTTGTCAGAGATACAGGTATCGGGTTGCAAAAGGAAAAAACAGACATCATTTTTGAACGATTCCGCCAGGCTGAAGAGTCGAGTACAAGGGGGTATGGAGGTACAGGCCTGGGCCTTACCATCACTAAAAAGTTAGTGGAATTACTGGGAGGAAAAATCTGGGTGGAGTCGGAACCGGGCAAGGGAAGTGTCTTTCACTTCATCCTTCCGTTCATATTGGCGGATGCCGTTGAAAGCAGGGTTGAGAGATCAGTGAAAACCGAAAGTCCGGATTGGGAGGGAAAAACATTCCTTGTAGCCGAAGATGAGCAATCCAATTATGAACTGGTGAAGGCCATACTTTCAAAAACCAGGGCGAAAATTCTTTATGCAAAAAACGGGGAAGAGGCCGTGAAATTATTCCGGAAGCACGATGAGAGTATTGATTTGGTGCTTATGGATATTCGAATGCCTGAAATGAATGGCTTTGAAGCTGCCAGGATCATTAAGGGCATCCGTAAACCGGTGCCGGTGATTTCACTCACTGCCTACGCAATGGCAGAAGACAGGGAAAAAAGCATTCTGGCCGGCTTTGACGATTACATTTCCAAACCCATAAAACCTTCCGATTTAATCAATATCATCAGAAAACACATCAAATAAAGCGCATGGGAAGTACAACAGACAGGCCGGCTTTATTATTTGCAGTCATCTCTTTTCTGTTCTTCTTTTGGACAGGCGCCGGACAATCATTATATTCTCAATTCTCTCATCATGGCGGTGACCGCTTCGGATCTATTCCCGACTCGGTAACAGGTGCACAAAAGATTAAATTGCTCATCGGGTTGTCCAATAAATACATTGCGCTATCTGTTGAGAAATCGGAAAAGTATACGCACGAAGCCCTTGCCATGGCAAGGGATCTGAATGACGACACCCTCCTGGCCGAGGTTTATAAATCTGCAGGAAACATCTGCTACTTTAAGGGGGAAAACCTTCAGGCCATTAAGTATTATGATTCCAGCCTGTTTTTTTACTCCGGCATTAAAGATTCACTGGGTATTTCCAGGATTTATAACAATCTTGGCATCACATTGAGCCGGGTAGGGCTGTTCAACAAATCCCTCGATTACCACATCAGATCGCTCGAACTGAAAAGGAAATTCGGAGATACCACCCTGATGGTTAATTCTCTCAACAACATCGGGTCAATATTTATATCCCTGCAAAACTTCGATAAGGCACAGGTTTATTTTGAGGAAGCTTTGGCGCTTGCAACATCAATAGGCAATCATTACCTTGAACAGGTGCTCCTGAACAATATAGGCATGGTTTTCAACGGGAGGAACGAATTCCGGAAAGCTCTCCGGTATTTCAGACAATCCCTTGAAAAAGGCGCAGCATTTGAAAACCAGGAAATCGTTGCCGATGCCTATCTGAATATTGGGAAAAGTTATACCGATCTGAAGAAATACGACAGCGCTCTTTTTTTTTATCTGAAATCCCATGACATCTATAATAACCTGGGAATAAACAGCGGCCGGTTGCTCAGCAACATTGGCCAGGTTTATATTGAAACGAACGATTACACCAATGCCAGGGCGTACCTCTTAAGGGCGCTGGATTATGCAAAAGCCACCCATGATGCCAAAGACCTTGTTGTGATCTACAAAAACACCAGTGTGCTTTATGAAAGAATGGGAAATTTCAGGGATGCATACGAAAACCTTATGCTCTACAAAGCCTATGAGGATAGCCTGAATGAACAGGTTTACTCGCAAAAACTGCTTGAGGTGGAGGCAGCCTTTGAAATCGAATCGGCCGAAAAGGAAATTGAGCTGCTGAGAACGGAAAAGCAACTCAGAGATTTTGAAATGAACAGGATGGATCAAGAAATCTCCCGTCAGAAACTGCTTATATACAGTTTTTTGGCAGGGATACTGTTGATCGCGGCATTCTTATACATCATTTTCAGGTTGTATAAGCAAAAGAACAAAGCCAACAAAATGCTGATGACCCGGAATCAGGAAATCATGAATTCAAAAAAGATCATTGAAGATACCAACAAAGTGATCACTGAAAATGAGAAGAAATTCAGGATGATTTTCGATTCATCCCCATACAGCATTTCCCTTGCCAGCTATGACGGGACGATAATCGACTGCAATCCTGCGGGTGTGAAACTTTTCGGCCTTATTTCCAAAGAAGCAATCATAGGCAGGAATATTGCGGATTACCTTTCAGATAAAAACCTGGAAAACGGCCTCCGGAATTTCCAGGTAGCTTTTAAAAAGGAAAAGAAAACGCGGAATGAATACATCCTCCGGAGGGCTGACGGGTCGGAGTTTAATGCTGAAATATCTTCGGTGGTCATTAAGGACGCCGACAACAAGCCTGTTGCCCTTCTAACCAACATCATAGATATCACCGAGCGTGTGAAATTCATTGAAGAGTTGAAAGAGGCCAAAATGAAGGCAGAAGAGTCGGACCGGCTTAAATCGGCTTTTCTTGCCAATATGTCGCATGAGATCAGGACGCCGATGAACTCCATTGTAGGTTTTGTGAACCTGCTTGCCGAAGGGGGGGGGTCAGAAGAGGAAAAGGAGATGTATTCGGCTCATATCTTAAGCAGCAGCTCGGTTTTGCTTAACCTCATAAATGATATCATTGATATATCAAAACTCGAAGCCGGTCAGCTTCGGCTCACCAAATCGGCCTTTTGTGTGGAGGAACTGATGAACGAATTACGGGAGCTTTTTCTCAAAGCAAACCACAATGAGAAAGTCAT
The DNA here is from genome assembly GCA_016927695.1 of Bacteroidales bacterium. Classification (GTDB taxonomy): domain Bacteria; phylum Bacteroidota; class Bacteroidia; order Bacteroidales; family JAFGHD01; genus JAFGHD01. Next base: position 29,717 of record JAFGME010000037.1, on the reverse strand, counting down.
TCTGAACATGCGAATGTCTTCTGTCCCCGGACAAAGGACAATGGTATTTTCAGATCCCTTCAGGATCAGGCAGATTATAAGTAACCTGGTTGGCAATGCGCTTAAGTTTACCGAAAAGGGGCTTGTGGAGTTCGGATTTGAAACCATACCGGAAGGCGGGAAAACCTGCCTTAGGTTTTTCGTCAGGGATACAGGCCCGGGCATCCCTGCCGATAAGGTGGAACAAATGTTTGAACGTTTCACTCAACTTGAAACCAGTCATACAAGAAAATTCAGAGGCACAGGTTTAGGTTTGGCCATTTCACGAAGCCTTGCCATGATGTTGGGGGGCGCTCTGTATTATGAACCCAACCAGCCCCACGGTTCCGTTTTCTGGCTTGTTTTGCCTGTGGAGGATTATGCTGAAATTCAATGAAATAACGTGTGTCAATCCCCTTGCTTTAGGCCGGGCGGATGAGCAGCAAGGCGTCCGCTTCTTTGCTGGATGAAAATCCCTGCCACAATCAGGGTCAACCCTGCGATGGTGGACAGAAGTATTTTTTCTCCCAGGGTCCAACGGATGATAAGAAGTGAAATAAAGGGTGACAAATATACAAGGTTCGAGAGTAAAGCTGTATTATCCACCAGCCTGAGGGCCATAAGCCAGAGCAGAAATGGCACACCCATTTCGAACAGGCCTAAATATACGCCACCTGCCAGCCCTTCAATGGAAGGCGCTGTTAACCCTGTAAAACCGGCATAGATCAACAGGAAAATGCTGCCAAAAAAGAAATTCAGAAATAGTTTCACGGTAGCATCCGTTTTGCTCAGGAGGTTTAATATCCAGTACATGGCCCAGATAAATCCGCTTCCGGTGGCAAGCAGCACGCCCCCCGGCTCCCGGAATTCAAAGGCGCCGGGCCTCCCCTCTGAAGCAATGACCACAATACCTGCAAAACTGATAAGGATGGCCAGAAAACTATTCAATCCCATTTTTTTTCCTAAGAAGGGAACGGCAAGTATGGACAGGAAAATGGGCCAGATATAGTTCAGCGTTCCGGCTTCCTGAGCCCTTAGAATCGTGTATGCTTTCAGCAAAATAAGATAATAAAGGAAAGGATTCAGAAAGCCCATCAGGGCGGCAAGGGCCAGATCTTTGAATTTCAATGCCTTAAGTAGTCTCACTTTTTTTCCTACAGCAAGTGAAATGAGCAGGAAAACGGATGCCGTCACCGAAGCCATAAGCGTCAGCGATGGGTAATCCCAGTATCTTAGTGAGATTTTAAATGCTGAAGCAATGGTGGACCATGATAAAATGGCCAGCAATCCGTATAGGTACCCTTTATGCATTATCCGATAAAAGTAGATAAAAACGGAATATCCTACATTTCATCCGGAAATTTGTCCGGTTTTGCCAGGGCCGGATTGTGGATAAAAACGGTGTCGGTGAGGCTAAGGATGAAAGCTTTCAGGTCGATTAGTTCATTTGGGGTGAGCTGTGTGCCTCCGTTGGCGATGTGGTGCATGAGTGGGTTGATGTAAGGCGACCATTGTAACCCGGTGTTGTAAAAGGCCAGCACCTCGTCTAATGTGCTGAATCGTCCGTCGTGCATGTAGGGCGCTGTATATATGATGTTCCGCAATGTGGGCGCTTTGTATGCCCCTAAGTCAGCAGGGTCGCCGGTGATATGGTAACGGTCACGCGGATCCTCATTGGGACCGGTGAAAAGTGTGTCCTTGCCGTTGTTATAAAACAGGTTGGTTGTGAACAATGGATTGGCAGACCCTCCGTGGCAATGAAAACAGTCGGCGCCTTCTTCGGTGGTGAACAGCACAAAGCCGTTCAGCTCGGAGGGTGAGAGCTGCTCTTCCCCCCTCAGGTACCGGTCGAATTTTGAGTCGGAGGATGTGAATGTCCTGATAAACTGAGCAATGGCACGGCTGATGTTCTTCATGGTCACCCGGCTGGATCCGAATGCTTTTTTAAAGAGATCCGGATACCCGGGAAGGTCCTGGAAAACCTCCTTCACCCTGATGGTGTCGCCATTCATTTCATGTTCAGCCACCACCCCCATCCAGACAATGTCTTCCAGCGTCCGGTAATGGGGCTCGGGATTGTCGCTGCCCACAAAGCCATTCCAGAAATATCCCGTTGAATTCCAGACCATGTTGATGAGGGGAAGCATGACATGAGGCGTGGGCTTTCCCGCGATTCCAAAGGTGAAGCCATTGATATAAACAGGGTGATTGATCCCGCATTCAAAGGAGTTCTCCTGCAGGTGGCAGGTGGCACAGCTCATCAGCGAATCGGGATGGGTCCGGCCTGAAAGCCTGCCGTCATAAAAAAGATACCGCCCCAACTCAACGCCTTCCACAGTCATCGGGTTGTCTTCCGGAATGTTAAGCTGTGTGGGAAAACCGGGTGGAATCTCCAGCGTATAAGGAGTGGGTCCGGTGATTACCGGGGCCGGATCTTCTTTGTCTTTACTGCACCCTGTAACAACTGTAATTGCAAAGGCAAGAAAAATCAAATATTTGTGATGGTATAACATGATTACTCTTCCTGTTTGATTAACCGCAGTTCTGCCAACCACACCACCCCTTCCATATTTTTGGTGTAACTGACCCGGACAAGTGTATCGTTGATCGTCCCGGAACCCTGCAGGCTGTATGTCATATCTTCAATCTCAACAATCTGGAAGGGAACAACGAAGCCGGTATCCACGGCATCGCCGTAAATTGCAACCGGAATCCCTGAGGTAAAATAACGGATCAGAAGACGGTGGTTCATTAGGGAGTCAACGGCAATCTCAGCATCAAAAACCATGGTGTCCTGTACCGGAAACAATATCACGTCTCTCGCTTCATAGTTGCCGGTATGATTTTCGGCTGAGTTGTATATTTCTACCGACCTGCTGAGCGGGGAAGCCATATTCCCAGCCTGGTCGGTCACGGAATACAATACTGTGTAAAACCCTGTTTTATCAATATTTACATCACTTTCAACAAAAACCTTTGAGGAAATATCACCGTCAAAATCGTCTGATGCTTTGATCCCGGGATCATTCCATTCCACATTCAGTGGAGACCTCACATTTTGCTGCCCAACCAGTGTAAGCACAGGCGGCGACTCGTCCGGTTCGCTGCAGGCAGAAAAAATCAGGGTGATGAAAAACAAATGTATTACTTTAAAGTCCATAGTGATTTACTGAATTTGAACTGAAAAAACATTGAATCCGTTTTCTTTCGCTATTTGCATGGCTTCCTGGTTTTGCATGATGTACCCTCCCCACAGGTCATGGTCATAAATATGAGGCTCCTTAAACCACTTTTCGACGTTCATGATGATGTGTAAAACAGATGTGTTTCCTTCAGCGATGATAAGGCCTTCTGTCGGGAGATTCACCGTAAACCAGTTCTGTACAAACGACTCGATGGAATCAGGGTATTGATAATAAATCTGCCCGATGCCCAGATGAAAGTCGAAAGGCAGGGTTTTGTCACCCTCCTCCGGAAGCCATTTCCCGTTGAGCTTCAGATAATGGTACCCTCCTCCTAAGAACTCCGGCCAGAACATGTCCCTTTCTGGGGGGTTGACATACATAAAGGAATGATTTTTCTCCTCCCTGATTCCAAAAACAAAAGAGATGGAGTCATATTTTCCGGGAGGAAGCGGATCGAAAATCTCCCAGGTTTGGGAGGAAGGGATGTCGGTGTCAACATAATGGATGTCTTTCCAGTCGTCAATGATTTTTTTAAGTCCGTCGTTACGGTAAAAGGTGAGGTCGGAGATGAAATACTGAATCTCATTGACAAGGTACGGATTCCCTGCTGCATTCACATACATCAACGTGTCAAATTCAAGGGGGGCGCCCTCATTCAGGTGTACAAAGGATACTGTTGCTTTACCCGCCGGTTCCGGCACAACCTGTTCGGGGTCCTTGCTGCACGAAAGACCGGTAAACAAAATTACAAGCGGGAATAAAAATTTTCCTGACATGATTGTTTCCCTCTTCAATATGGAATAACGCCTGAAACAGTAACGTACCTGTCGGGATCGTTATTGCTCGAGGCTTTTTTGTAAACTTTTCCGTTGATCAGGATGCTCAGGGCAACGGATGACAACGAATCGGTGTAGGTTGCCGAGAGATAAACCAGGTCGCCTTTTTTTGCCCCGAATGTGAGTTTCCAGTCATCTTCCTTGCTGTTGAACGATTCTGAACGGTTTATCAGCGCCCCCTGCTGATCGAGATAACTGAAAGATATCTCCGACACAGCATCGCTTACGAGGTAGGTAACGGTTTTTTCTTCATCTTCCTTTTCACATGAAGCCAAAACCATTGAAAACAGTAGCAATGTAAATATCTTTTTCATTTTTGCACTTATATCTTAAATAGCAGGTTGATAAAGAACCTTCTCCCGGGTTCGTAAAAGCTTGAACCTGAACCGATAATGTTACGGTTAAGGTGTTCATAGTAAGCCATGTCGAAAATGTTGTGTACACCTCCGGTAAGGCTGAGCACACTGTTGACTTCAAAGAAGAACGAAACCCCTGCGATCACAAACCCCGGGGATGCCATTTCATACTGGGCCTTTGAAATATGATTCTGCGGGGCCACCGCCCTGAGGTTCAATTTGGGGATCAGCCTGTTCCTGATCAGGGGATATTCCAGGGCCAGGGTTGCTTCCAGGGGTGGAATTTCGCTAAGGGCATCATTTTTTATTTCTTGCTGGCCGGTTATTTCTCCGTTTTCATTGAGCAGGTACTGATAACCCAGATCAAGGGTACCATAAGTAAAGCCGGCGCCGGTTGTACACCTCATTCTGAACCTCTCCGGGCTGTGATAACTGAATTCAAATCCGCGAAGGAGGGCATTGCCCAGATTGTCGAACCGTTTGACACCCAAAACATTGGCAGTCAGTGGTTTTTGCTGTGAGGGGGGGATAATGGTTCCGCCGATATACCGGTTCACATAAGAAATGAATCCGGTGATTTCAACCATTCCGGTTTTTTCTTCTGCATAAGTAAATGTGATATCGGCCTGGTTGTTAATTTCGGGTCTGATTTCAGGATTTCCAAGGTAGTCGAATTGGTCGTAACCTATCGGAAGCAGAATAATGAACCTTTCGGTCAGGTCGGGGCTCCGCATCCCTCTTCCCAATGCCGCAGCTACCTTGAATTTCTTCCCCAACCCTTTAACCATTCCGGCGCTGATGCTGAAGTTAAGGTAATCTGAACGGATGGAATCGGTGCCATAATTGTATATTTCCCCTGCCATGGGATGAGTGATACTGATCTCATCAGAACCGGCGCTGTTGAGGTCGGCGCGGGCAGAGAGTGTCAGCGACAGGGTGTTATGTTTAATAAAGTATTCTCCAAATAAACCTGTATTGCTGTATTTTGCGTTATTCCACAGTTTTTCTTCTTTCACGGGAAGTCCCGGTTGCATAATCATGTTTTTCGTACGGCTGCCATCTTTTGTAATGTATTCCAAATCCATTCCGGTTGTGATTTGCCCTTTGCCTGTAAGCATATTTCCCTCAATCCTCAGACCCCGGTTGGTGGCAATGATGTCTGAGATGGCAACCACCGTATCTGATAACGGCCTTTGCTTGTTGTCCATCAGGTGATGAACATGGGAATCATATATCTTAACTTTAAGTGTTGACCGGGCATTGAGAAAATTATTGTTGTGATAATCCACTGAAACAAGCCTCGTATCGTCGGTTCGTTCATCCATAGGTAGGGATGGGAAAGCAACATTTCTTCCGGCAGAACCTTCATAAGCCCCGGCGAGTTTTTGACGGGAGTCGGGGAACCAGGCTACAGCAGCTTTATAGTTGTAACGGCAATAGGATGATCCGACTATGTTGCCCGCCCCGTCTTTGTAATTGCCATAATCACGCCTGCTTCCGGAAATGTGAACGGAGGCTTTTTTTACACCGGCGGATATCGAAAGCCGTTCTTTCTCTCCATTCCAGTTGTTCTCATAACCTTTGGCGGCCGTCAGACTGAAGCCCGGCTTATCAAATTGTTCCGGGCCGGTGGTTTTGATGTGCACGATGCCCCCCAGGGAAGCCCCGAATTTCAATGCATGCGGCCCTTTGTAAACGTCTATCCTTTCAACATCATCGATTTCAATGTGGGAAGTGACCGGATCCATGCGGTTGGGGCATCCTCCTTCCACCTTTTGCCCGTTGTTTAACTGGATGTTCAACTGGCTGAACCTGAACCCCCTGACGACCGGATCAATGCCTGTGCCCCCTTTCCTTATCCCCGAAATGTTGGAGAGGCTCCGCAGAAAATCACCCGGATCGGCAACGGCGCTTTCATCAATGTCGACCCTTGTTGCCGAAATTGCGGGGATATGTGATAAGCTGATCAGTTCCCTTTCCGGGGCGTTCTCCTTTATCACCACTTCTTCAAGCGTCATTATACCGGGCAGCAGACTGATACGCAGCTTTTTCCTCTCGTTGTTTTCCAGGTCAAATTTTATGGTTTGTTTTTGATAGCTTATATGTCTGCATACCAAGGAGTAGCTGCCGGCCGGCAGATCCGTGAAATGGAAGGCGCCATCGCTTCCGGATGTGGTAGCATAGGATGAGTTTTCGATAAGCAGCTCTGCGTTTTGAACCGGTTTTCCCGTTTTCGCTTCCGTCAGATAACCCGTTACGGATGAGTTCTGAGCATATCCCAGCAAGGGAAGAGCAACCAATACCAACCACCATTTCATCTTTACTGTTTTTATAAATCAACAGCTAAATTATACATTTTTGCCGATTCAATACCTTATTTTTATTAATTTGAAATACCGTTTCCCATTTTTGGATGTTATTTGTGGGGGGACTGTTATAATAATTTGAATCATAATTATTTGAGATAATTTGCACAATTATTGATAAGTATTGATAAAATTGTATATATGGAAAAAGCTACGAGATACGCGGTGTTTTTGGTTACGATGGCATTGTTTTTTGTTTCACAACACCTGTATGCTGATGAACCGCCAAACCCGGGTGGAGGACCGGGATCGGGCGATCTGCCGGTAGGAGGGGCATCCCCGATTGGCGGAGGTTTGCTTTTTCTTGCCGTTTTGGCCTCTGCCTACCTTGGCAAAAAGCTCATTACCCAAAGAAAAGATGCCGGGAAGTGAATTTTTTCCGGATGAATTAAACAAAAAATGCCCTTTTCCTGTTTTGGATTGAACCAATCTGCTGTCAGGTTTTACCGTTATGTTTAAATGATTGTTATTTTTAAGGGCATTACATAATATGCCGGAAATTGAATTACTTTTGCACGAAAGAACTATATTTGGATAAAGTATTATGGGGTATATTGATTTTGATAAGTCAAAGCTGGTCAATCTGGGGTATTCACTCAAAAAGGAACTTCTCCGTTCCAACAGGGCCGGGGCTTTTGCCAGCACCACCATCGTTGGCTGCAATACACGAAAATATCACGGATTGCTGATTGTACGTCAACCGGAAATCGACAACGATTACCATGTGTTGCTTTCCTCGCTTGACGTATCCGTTATCCAGCATAACGCCGAATTTAACCTGGGTATTCATAAATACGCCGGCAATGTTTACAATCCCAAGGGACATAAATACATCAGCGATTTCGAATCGGATCCTATCCCAAGGGTCACTTATCATGTCGGCGGTGTGCATTTTACCGTGGAAAGGCTGTTTATCGCCAACCAGGACAGGATATTGATCAAACTCACCCTTGAGGATGCGCACTCTCCCACACTTATCCGGCTAAAACCTTTTCTTGCCTTCAGAAACAGGCACTCCTTAAGCCGGGCAAACGACCATGCCGACACTTCATTTGAAAGCGTTCCTCATGGGATCAAAATGAAGTTATATCCCGGATATTCCCCTTTGTATCTTCAAACCTCAAAAAATCCCTCTTATGTTCATCTCCCGGAATGGTATTATGGGATAGAATACTCCAAGGAGCAGGAAAGGGGATACGAATTCAGGGAAGATCTCCTCGTTCCCGGATATCTTGAATTGCCCTTGAAGAAAGGGGAAAGCATTATTTTCACTGCAGGTACTGAAGCAGCCGATCCTTCCATTCTGAAAAAGGCTTACACTTCCGAAAGGAAAAACAGGGTGCCCCGTGACAGCTTCAGGCATTGCCTGGAGAATGCCGCCCAGCAGTTTATCAATAAAAGAGACAATCACTCAGAGGTCATCGCAGGTTACCCGTGGCTTGCCGGCGCAGGACGCGACACCTTTGTAGCGCTGCCCGGCCTGATGCTGTCCACCGGTGACATAAAGAACTTTGAGGCGGTGGTGGATACCATGGTGAGTGAGATGAAAGGACCTTTTTTTCCTGAAAAATTCAGCCCCTCCGGGTTTACCCATGAATCGGCCGATACACCGCTTTGGTTCTTCTATGCACTTCAAAAGTATAACCAGCATATCAGAAAGCCGGGTTACATCTGGAAGAAATTCGGCGGCGTGATGAAATACATCCTGGAAGAATACCGGAAAGGGCCCGGTTACAACATCAAAATGGACGAAAACGGATTGCTCCATACAGGGAGCATCCATGATGCCATGACCTGGATGGACGTAAAAACCGGGGGCATACCATTGACTCCCAGAAACGGTTATGCTGTGGAGGTCAACGCTTTATGGTACAATGCCATCCGGTTCACCCTGGAACTTGCCATGGCCAATAAAGACCAGGAATTTATTAATGAATGGTCTGCCGTTGCAGACATTATACCCGCCTCATTCACTGAGGTTTTCTGGAATAAGGAAAAAGGTTATCTGGCCGATTATGTGGATGGCGGTTTCAGCGACTGGTCGGTGAGGCCGAACATGGTCTTTGCCGTTTCCATGCCTTATTCGCCTGTATCTGATGAAATCAAGGCAGATATTTTACACACCATCGAAAGGGAATTGCTCACACGCCGGGGTTTACGGTCGCTATCACCTCAGGATTCAAGATATAAAGGGGTTTATGCAGGAACGCCCTCTGAAAGGGATCAGGCCTACCACATGGGAGCGGCTTTTCCCTGGCTGCTGGGGCATTATGTGGAAGGATACCTCAGGATTTACGGCGAGGATGGCCTCTCATCCGCTCAGAAAATTTACAGCGCTTTTGAAGAGGAGATGCCCGAACATGGCATCGGGACAATCTCCGAAGTGTATGACGGCGACCCGCCTCACGAGGCCAGAGGCTGTATCAGCCAGGCCTGGTGCGTGGCCGAATTGCTAAGGATCAATGAAATGATTGAGAATTACAAAAAATAACGCCCTTGAGGATATGAAAGTTTTGATGTTTGGCTGGGAATTTCCTCCCCATATCACCGGAGGATTAGGCACCGCTTGTTACGGCATGACCAAAGGCCTCCTGAAACAGGGGGCCAAAGTGTTGTTTGCTGTGCCCAAAGCTTATGGCGACGAGGATGAGAGAGCTGTACGCCTTATCAATGCCAGCGATGTGGAAGTTCATTTCAGGAAATCGGAGATAAAGGAACTGGTGAAAAACCTGACTTATATTGAAGTGAATTCAAACCTGGCCCCATATCTCGATCCCGAACAGTATGAAAAAGTGATCCGGGAAACCAAAAAAGAAAGGGAAGAAAGAAAGAAATCGATTTACAGCCAGAGGTTTGATTTCAGCGGAAAATACGGCCCCGACCTCCTGGAAGAAGTGGCACGTTTTGCACTTGTGGCAGGTGAAATTGCCTCCAGGTACGATTTTGACCTCATCCATGCCCACGACTGGCACACTTACTATGCCGGGCTGGCAGCCAAAGCCGTCAGCGGGAAACCCCTGATCATGCATATTCATGCTACCGAATTTGACCGTACCGGCGAAAATGTCAACTCACAGATTTATGAAATTGAAAAAGCCGGGTTCGAAGGAGCCGACAAAATCATTGCCGTCAGCAACCTCACCCGCAACACCGTGATCAACAGGTATGGCATCGCACCCGAAAAGGTGGTTACCATACACAATGCCATCGAACCGGTTGAAAAAATGGAAATGCTTTCGATAAAAAAGAATGTCAGTGAAAAGATTGTGACATTCCTTGGCAGGATCACCTTTCAGAAAGGCCCCGAATATTTTGTGGAAGCAGCAAGGTTAGTACTCTCCAAAGACAGAAACGTCCGTTTTGTGATGGCCGGTTCCGGCGATATGATGTATAAGATCGTCCGACAGGTGGCCCGGCTGAAAATGTCTGACAGGTTCCATTTTACCGGGTTCCTGAAAGGCGACGATGTGGACAGGATGTTTGCCATGAGCGATGTTTTTGTGATGCCTTCCGTTTCCGAACCCTTTGGCCTCGTTCCTCTGGAGGCAATGAGGATCAACGTTCCCGTAATCGTTTCCAAACAATCGGGGGTGGCAGAAGTGCTCAGGCATGCCATTAAGGTTGATTTCTGGGACACCCACGGCATGGCGGATGCCATCCACGGCCTGCTCCATTATTCGGCTTTGTCGGATATGTTTATCAAATACGGCCGGGAAGAAGTGGACAACCTGAAATGGGAAAACGCGGCAGTTAAAATAATGAAAGAATATAAAGATACAGTATCGAATGTTAAGTAATGTAAAAGGTTTATGAAATCAATTTGCTTGTATTTTCAGGTGCATCAACCATTCAGACTGAGGGTTTACAGGTTTTTCGACATGGGTTCCGACCATCACTATTATGACGACTACCTGAACAAATCCATCATGCAGAGAGTGGCACGGAAATGCTACCTTCCTGCCAACAAGCTGATGCTTAAGCTGATTAAAAAACATGGTAAGTCATTCAAAATAAGTTATTCTATCTCAGGCCCCGCCCTGGAGCAGTTCGAACGCTATGCCCCCGAAGTGCTTAATTCATTTAAAGCCCTTGCCGCTACCGGCAATGTCGAATTCCTTACCGAAACCTATGCCCATTCCCTTGCATCACTCAATGATACTGCAGAATTTGTCAGCCAGGTCGGGAATCACAGCCAGGCCATTGAAAGACTGTTCGGGCAAAAACCGGTCACTTTCCGGAACACTGAACTGATCTATTCGGATGCTATCGGGCAGAGGGTGTATGATATGGGTTATAAAACCATCCTGACAGAAGGCGCCAAGCATGTGCTGGGATGGAAAAGCCCCAATTTCCTGTATCACCATAACGGCAACCCCGACCTGAAACTGATGCTGAAAAACTTCAGGCTGAGTGATGACATCGCCTTCCGGTTCTCCGACCAGGGATGGAGCGAATGGCCGCTGACCGCCGATAAGTATGCACGCTGGATCAGCCAGATCGAAAAGGAACAGGAAATCGTGAACCTCTTTGTGGATTATGAAACTTTTGGTGAACATCAGTGGGAGGAATCCGGAATTTTTGAGTTTATGGAAGACCTGCCCGCCAAAATTCTGACCTCCACAGGATTTAAATTCCGGACCCCTTCGGAAATCGTCAGGAAGCATAAAGCTGCCTCTGAAATCTTTGTCCCTTTCCCCATATCCTGGGCCGATGAGGAGAGAGACCTTACAGCATGGCTGGGAAATGAAATGCAGAATGAAGCGTTTACCAAACTGTATTCGCTGGCCGGCAAAGTGAAAGCATGCCACGATCCGGCCATCCTCCGCGACTGGGATTACCTGCAGGCAAGCGACCATTTTTACTACATGTGCACCAAATGGTTCTCCGACGGGGATGTGCACAGGTATTTCAATCCTTACCCTTCCCCTTATGAAGCCTTCATTAATTATATGAATGTGCTGTCGGATTTTATGATCCGGCTCGATGAATGTCATTTGCAACCGGCTTCTCCCGAAGTGGAAAAGCCGGTTAAGAAAGCGCCTCCGGCAAAGAAAACCAGCGTGAAAGCGCCGGCATCCAAATTCAGTTTCGGCAGCGTCACAAAGCTTCCCGGAACCAGACTGAAAAAACTTCTCAAAGGATTTGAACCGGCCGAGATTGCCACCGTACTCTACGGAAAGAAAAAAGAGGTGAAGGATCTGATCATGGAGAATCTCGGCAAAACAGCCCAGAAACAGTTGCTCGAACAACAGGAAGGGATGAAAAGGCCGACGCCCGCGGAGGTGAAAAAAGTGTTGGCGAAGTTTGAGAAAGAAATGAAATCAGCAACGTAATCAGCCTTAGCCACCGGTGCCGCAATTTCAGGGACCGGAGAATGTTTTATCCGCTTTTTCAGAAAGCATCCCGTTGAGGGGCGGCGATTCTCTCAATGCTTTCATAAGAAATATTCCGGCAAACCGACCTTCATTTTTTTGCCTTTTGAATATTTCTTTATATTTGCTTTGTTATAAATCCACCAATAATGAAAGCAATACCATCGAAAAGATTTTTCTTGTTGATCACAGCGCTTTTATTGACGCTGCAACCCTTTGCCCAGATAAGCGTTGACCTGAAGGTAATTTTAGAGGGACCTTTCGGGGGCGCAGAGATGGAAACTTCACTGAATAGCTTCGGCTTAATCCCTCTTACCCAGCCTTACAATGCAGCCCCATGGAATTATTCCGGCCCTGAAAGCATCATTGCCATACCAAACAGCGAGGTCGTTGACTGGATTTTAGTTGAACTCCGTGAAACGGCGGGGGATGCCTCCACTGCTTATGTTGAAAGTGTTGTGGGTCGTCAGGCAGGCTTCGTGCTGAAAAACGGAACCATAACCGGAATCGACGGCATTTCTCCGATGCAATTTGGTCTTACCATTTCACAGAAACTGTTTGTTGTGGTTTATCACCGGAACCATCTGGCAGTAATGTCTGCTGTGGAGTTGACCGGCACTGGCGGACAGTACGGTTATAATTTTACTGCAGGGGTTTTACAGGCTTTTGGAGGCGCCACTGCCCATAAAGAACTTGTGCCCGGAATCTGGGGCATGGTTTCCGGGGATGGCAATGGCGACGGCCAGGTGAACAACGGGGATAAAAATGATGTCTGGAAGCAACAGGCGGGTTTTTCAGGTTATTTTGCGGGGGATTTCACCATGAATGGTCAGGTTGACAATGTGGATAAGATCGATCACTGGCTGGTGAATAGCGGCAGGAGCGCCCAACTGCCCGGCGTCTGGGTTTGCGGAAAAGATATTGCTGACGTTCGCGACGGGCATATCTATACCACCGTTGAAATCGGCAACCGATGCTGGATGGGCGAAAACCTGAACGCGGGAACCAGGATTGACGGTGTTCAGCCCCAATCAGACAACGGAACCATCGAAAAGTATTGCTACAACAACAGCGAAGCCAATTGTGATATCTATGGCGGCCTATACCAGTGGAACGAAATGATGCAGTATGTAAGCGCGCCCGGTGCGCAGGGGATTTGTCTGCCAAACAGCGGATGGCATGTGCCGACGGATGAGGAATGGAAAGAGTTGGAAGGTGAAGCGGACAGTCAGTACGGATATCCTGATCCGGTTTGGGATCAGACAGGATGGCGGGGACTTGATGCAGGAGGTAATATGAAGGAAACAGGTACAATCCACTGGGCCTCTCCAAACACAGGCGCCACCAATTTAAGCGGATTTACAGCTCTTCCGGGAGGTGACCGCAATTATTCCAACGGTTCGTTCAATTATATGTCCACCAACGGCTACTGGTGGTGCTCCACCGAAACGGGCGGAAATGCTGTGTACCGGACATTGGGCAATATCCTGATCCAGTCGTGCCGCGATAACAGGAATAAAGCTTATGGTTACTCGGTTCGCTGTATTGCAAATGAACCGCTCAACAACCTGCCACCTTCATCACCGGAAAACCCGGTTCCTTTTAACGGGTCAACAGCTATCGGAATAGACCCTACATTGTCCTGGACCTGTTCCGATCCGAACGGTGATGCGCTTCACTACTCAATATATTTTGGGGATTCAGGCAATCCGCAGCTTATGATTGCCAACCACCCCGACACATTTTATTATCCGGGAACCCTGAATTATTCAACCGCTTATTCCTGGAAAGTAGTGGCTTACGATGTGTACGGGGATTCAACGGCAGGGCCGGTGTGGGATTTCATAACAAAGGATTATGTATGGTCTTGCGGGGATACAATAGTAGATCCAAGAGACGGAAAGGTGTATAATACCACCGTAATCGGCACACAGTGCTGGATGGCGGCGAATTTAAACATTGGTGCCAGGATTAACGGTGTTCAGCAGCAAGCTGACAATGGAATTATCGAGAAATATTGCTATAACAACAGTGATGCAAACTGTGATGTTTACGGTGGTCTTTACCAGTGGAATGAAATCATGAATTATGTTATCACACAGGGAGTTCAGGGTATTTGTCCGCCAAACGGCGGATGGCATGTGCCAACAGATGCCGAATGGTGCATGCTCGAACAGTTTGTTGACAATACAATAGCTTGTGACATCACAGGCTGGCGCGGGGTGGATGGCGGTGGAAAGCTCAAGGAAACCGGTTTCACGCATTGGACAAATCCGAATGCGGGCTCTTCGGATCTTGTCGGGTTCACAGCCCTGCCTGGCGGTGGCAGAAACTACCTTTCCGGTTCATTCAATTATATGGCAAGCAACGGCTATTGGTGGTCATCCACGGAAAGTGGTGACAGCGCAGTTTACAGGACGCTGGGATTCAGCCTGGCCCAGGCTGCCCGCGACGCCCGCAATAAAAATTACGGTTATTCGGTTCGTTGTGTTCGTGATAACCCGGAAACCTGGAAATGCGGCGATGAACTTCAGGTGGTTCACACGGCAGGGGATGTCGCCCCTGTAAGCAAGCTCGTAAATTATCAGACCTCACCAACCAACCTGGCCGGAACCAACAGATGCTGGATAACCCAGAACCTGGGATCAGATCAACAAGCCACCTCTGCCACAGATGACACTGAAGCATCGGCAGGCTGGTACTGGCAGTTCAACCGAAAACAGGGTTACATGCATGACGGGCTAACCCGGACCCCTAACACTATCTGGATTACATCTATCATTGAAAACGCAAACTGGTGGCCTTCCCATGACCCATGTGCATTACTTCTCGGTTCCGGATGGAGAATGCCCACCTATTCAGAATGGTACAACGCTGATTTAAATGGCGGTTGGAACAATTATAGCCAGGCTTTCACCAGCGCATTAAAACTTCATGCCGCGGGGCAGCTTTGGATGTGGAATGGCGGGTTAATGGACAGAGGATCAATTGGTTATTATTGGACAGACAATTCGAACACTCTTCTGGAAGGTTTAGGTTCAATCTTGCATATGTACAATTATGCCTGCGGGATGACATACATTGAAAAGGCAAACGGCAATTCTGTCAGGTGTGTCAGGGATATTCCAACTTCGGTAAGTTGCGGAGATAGTTTCCAGGTGGTCCATTACGCGGGAGAGGTTTCACCTGTTAATAAGACCGTAACTTATGGCACAGTGGAAACAAACCTTTCAGGAAGCAACAAATGCTGGATCACCCAAAACCTGGGAGCCGACCATCAGGCTGCTTCTGCCACCGATGCAACGGAAGCTTCAGCCGGCTGGTACTGGCAGTTCGGTAAAATACAGGGTTATAAACATGATGGTACGACCCTTATCCCCGGTAACTGGAACCCTGTGGGCAGCAACTATACTGACTGGCAATCCGCAAACGATCCCTGTACAAAACTCTTCGGCGAAGGTTGGAGAATACCGACAGGCACGGAGTGGAGCAATGCTGACCTCAACGGGGGATGGAACAACTACGATGATTCGTACTCCAGCGTTCTGAAACTTCATGCGGCAGGTTACATACAGGGCAGCGCCGGTACTTTGCTGGCCAGGGGTTCGAACGGTCATTACTGGAGCAGCACTTCGACAGGTTTGCCAAGCTGGGCACTGTATCTCAGCGATAACAGCAGCACAATGCAGCAACAAGCAACATCCCTTGGTTACAGTATTCGCTGTCTCATTGAGGCGTCGTGGAGCTGCGGCAATGACTTACAGGTGGTTCATACGGCAGGAGATGTGGCGCCAGTTGACAAAACCATTAATTACGGAACAGTGGTGACCAACCTGACCGGAAGTGACTTGTGCTGGATCACACAAAACCTTGGCGCCGATCATCAGGCCAATTCTGCAACAGATGACTCTGAAGCTTCAGCCGGCTGGTACTGGCAGTTTAACCGCAGGCAGGGATACAAGCATGATGGTACAATCCGCACTCCGAATAC
The DNA here is from genome assembly GCA_016927695.1 of Bacteroidales bacterium. GTDB lineage: Bacteria > Bacteroidota > Bacteroidia > Bacteroidales > JAFGHD01 > JAFGHD01. The sequence goes on along the minus strand of JAFGME010000037.1, from coordinate 13,593 downwards.
TCCCTGGATCATGTCAATAAATGAAAATTCAAACTGGCAGCCGGGCACTGATCCCTGCAAAGCGCTTTTAGGTTCCGGATGGAGGATCCCAACCCAGACTGAATGGACTAACGCTGATATTAACGGTGGATGGAACAATCATTTTCAGGCGTACTCCAGTGAGCTCACGCTCCATTCAGCAGGTTATCTGCACATCAGCAACGGACAGCTTTTATACAGGGGATCCCAGGGAGCTTACTGGAGCAGTACACAGGAAGACAGTAATAAGGCCTGGCATTTATTCTTATCAGGTGATTTTAGCAGTTTGTACTTTGGCGAGAAAGCATGGGGAACTTCTGTCCGCTGTGTGTATGAACCAACGGCCCCCTGAAGCTGCGGCCAGCTTCTAACTGTGGAACATTTTGCCAGTGATGTTGCCCCGGTGAATAAAACAGTTCATTATACAACTGTTGAAACCAATTTAAGTGGAAGTAATAAATGCTGGATCGTCCAGAATTTGGGTTCATATAATCCTGCAACTTCTGCAACTGACAATCGGGAAACCTCTGCCGGCTGGTACTGGCAGTTTAATAAAAAACAGGGGTGTTTCAGGTTTTTACTGGAGCAGCGCCCAGAATTCAAGTTACTATGGGAATAATCTTAGCATTTTTTATGATCAGTGTTCTGCCTCATTCAATATGAAGACTTATGGCTTTAGTCTTCGCTGCCTGAAAGACTGAGAATTTTTATTTAATTTAGAAACTGATCAGTTGCAACTTGTTATAATGTAAACAGATAAAAAAAATTCAACTTTCTTTCAGCGCTTTAATATTCATCTCATCGATCAAAGCACAGGTGATACATATACCTGCCGATTATCCTACAATCCAGCAAGGTATTAATGTGGCATTTAATGGGGATACTGTTTTAGTTGAACCAGGGACCTATAACGAAAACATTAATTTTGGTGGTAAAAATATTACGGTTGCTTCAGAATTTCTAATAACACTGTATACTGCATATATTTAACAAACCATGATTGTTGGAGTATATTCACCTTCCGATAAAAAAAAGTGTGGTTGCTTTTAATTCAGGTGAAGATCAATCATCTGTTTTATGTGGATTTACCATTAGAAACGGACATGCAGTCTATGGAGGTGGCATTAGCTGTCGATCTTCAAGCCCATTTTTTAAACAGTGGAGATTATCCATATTTATTAACATCTGAATCACCTTGTATTGATGCAGGCAAAGCTGATACAAAAGGGCTTTCATTACCCCTTCAGGATATTATAGGAAATTACAGAATATGGGATGGTGATGGAACGGGCGGGCCCATTGTTGATATGGGTGCATACGAATTTGGTTCTTTTCCCGGTGATATTAATGAAATAAGGCAAAATAATTTAAGACTAAATGTTTATGTAATTCCAAATCCATTTAAAATATTTATTAATTTTGATTATATGCTTTAAGATCAATCTAAAACAACTTTAGCAATATTTGACAAAAATGGCAGGGTGATTGAAGTTATGGTACATGAAAATCAAACCAAAGGAAAGCATAAAATTGAATGGAAGGCGGAAAGGTTAGAAACAGGGCCATATTATTTTGAAATGCGTGCTGGAAAAAAGATAGGAACAGGGAAGTTGATAAAAATAAACTAATATCATCATACACATTCGCAGCATAGAAATATCAGAGTTCATCCTTGATAAAGTCAGGGAGAGGTTCAAACAGTCTGCTTTGGAGAAAAATGAACAGAAGGCAACAATCGTATACTGTTATAGAACAGCCCGGTTTCACAAGGAAAACAAGAATGTTCCGGTGTCGTTTGATTTTTTTTGTTTACGTTCAAACCCAGGAAATGTTCACGGACAGATGGGCAACTTTTCTGGGGTTTTAGGCCATCCACCAGTATGAAAAGCCAGAAACGGATAATCTGGGAGATTAGTAACTCAGCTATACACAAATGGGTTGATAAAAACATCCATTTTTCAGCTGCTGCTAAAGCTCCTGAAATCCGTGAATGGATCAACTTTTACGGGAAGTTCCGGATATCTGAATTGCACCCGCTGTTCAGGTCTCTGAACAAGAGAATTGCCCGATGGCTCCGGAATAAGTACAGGCTGAAAACGTATGGACATCCGAATAACCTCATGAAACGAATTATTGCTTTATTTAAAGGTCGGGCGCCTGGCCAACAATGCGCTGAATGTTTGAAATGATAAACCAATCACATAAACAACGATATTATGAAAAAGCTCATTTACATTACGTTTGCCATTATTTGCATGAATGGATGGCTGCCCTTCCATGCTGCAGCCCAGATCACCCTCGACCTGAAGGTCTATCTCGAAGGCCCTTTCACTGGTGATGATATGAACACCTTCCTGAACAACAATGGTTACCTGCCTTTGAACCATCCTTACAACCAGGCGCCCTGGTATCACAACGGCCCGGATCAGGTGGTTTCTATACCGAACAACGAGGTAGTGGACTGGGTGTTGGTGGAGTTGCGCGAAGCGCCGGGAGGGCCGGAAACAGCAACCCCCGCTACGGTGATTGACCGGATGACCTGTTTCATCTTTTATGATGGCGTCATCACCGGACTTGACGGCGTCAGCCCGCCCCAGTTCACCGGACACAATATCACCCAGAATCTCTATGTGGTCGTGTGGCACCGCAACCATCTGGGCCTACTGTCGAATTTTCCACTGACGCTGAGCAACGGCATATACGCCTACGATTTCACTGACGCTCCTGACAAGGCATACGGCGGAACCATGGCGCACAAACAGGTGAATGGTTACTGGGTCATGGCAGGCGGCGACGGCAACGCCGACTGCACGGTAAACAACACCGATAAGCTGGAGGTTTGGAAGCCGCAGGCAGGGTTATCGGGTTACCTGGCAGGAGACTTTACGATGAACGGATACGTGGACAACAACGACAAGATTGACATCTGGTATCCCAATGCGGGGCTGGCAAGCCAGGTTCCGGTGAACCTGCTGAACACACCTCCTGTGGCGGAATTCACGGTAACGCCCCAGACAGGTAACACGACTACCATTTTCAGCTTCGACGGCTCGATGAGCACCGATCCGGAGGATCCGCCGGAAGCATTGCGGGTACGGTGGGATTTTGACGGCGACGGCATCTGGGAGAGTGGATGGAGTATGACGAAAACGGCCACATGGCAGTACGATCAGCCTGGCGTTTATATTGGAATGATGCAGGTGATGGATTCCGGGGGGCTGATCGGTACTGATACGACAGCAGTGGCTGTGATACAATGGTGGAGCTGTAGCGATCCGGTAACAGACATTGACGGCAATGTGTACAATACCGTTCTGATAGGCTCTCAATGCTGGATGAAGGAAAACCTGAAGACTACAACTTATAAAAACGGCGCTTCCATACCGAACGTTACCAATGGTTATAACTGGTCAAACCTGACTACAGGAGCTTATGTGTGGTATGACAATAATATTATCTGGAAAGACAAATACGGCGCTTTATACAACTGGTATGCGACAGTCGATCCCAACGGACTTTGCCCGTCGGGCTGGCATGTGCCGACTCATAATGAATGGACAGCGCTGACTGATCATATTGGGGGAACAGGTGAACCCAATGGGAACAAGCTTAAATCGTGCAGGCAGGTCAATTCACCTCTTGGCGGCGGTTGCAATACAAGCGAGCATCCGCGATGGGAAGAAGATCCATTTTATGGTAACTATGGCACAGACAATTACGGATTTTCTGGTCTTCCGGGCAGCGAGCGCGACAACTATGGCAATTTCGACACCATTGGCTACTACGGCACCTGGTGGTCTTCTACGGAGTACTCGTCTATTAGCGCCTGGTACCGAAACCTCTTCTGGTGCGATGGTGATGTGAGTGCGTACAACTACAATAAGCGCAATGGCTTTAGTGTCCGTTGCATCATAGATGAAGGTCCCCCTGCATCAAACTTCTCCGGTACCCCAACCTCCGGCGCCGTACCCCTTACCGTTTACTTCACCGACCAGTCCACCAACAACGCCACAAGTTGGCAGTGGAACTTTGGCGATGGCGATACCAGCACACAGCAGAACCCGGCGCACACATACCAAAATGCAGGCAGCTACACCGTGCAACTCACAGTTGCCAACACCTACGGTTCCGACACGAAAATAAAGACCAACTACATTACCGTAACCTCCGGCGGCGCATCAGGCGAGCCCTGCCCCGGCATGCCAACCATAACTGATATTGACGACAATATATACAACACCGTACTTATCGGCACACAATGCTGGTTGAAGGAAAACCTGAAAACAACGACTTATAAAAACGGCACGCCCATTCCCAATGTAACAGATGCAAGTGCATGGTCAAGCCTGACTACCGGAGCTTACGTTTGGTACGACAATGATATAAACTGGAAAGACAAATACGGCCCTTTATACAACTGGTATGCGACAGTCGACACCAACGGTCTTTGCCCGTCGGGCTGGCATGTGCCGGCTGATAATGAATGGACAGCATTAACCGATTATCTTGGCGGAACAGGTTGGCCCAACGGGAACAAGCTTAAATCGTGCAGACAGGTCAATTCACCTCTTGGCGTTGGTTGCAATACAAGCGAGCACCCGCGATGGGAAGAAGATTCAAATTATGGAAACTATGGCACAGACGATTACGGATTTTCAGGTCTTCCAGGCGGCTACCGTCACCACAGTGGCGCCTTCTACTTAATTGGCTACTACGGCTACTGGTGGTCTTCTACAGAGTACTTTTCAGGCACTTCCTGGGGTCGTGGCCTGTCCTTTGGCTCCGGCGGTATGAGCGTGGGCAACTACAATAAGCTAACTGGTACAAGTGTCCGTTGCCTCCGGGATAATTAGGACGCTTTGTCTATTTGACAATTTTTACCCTGAGCGAAGCCGAAGGGTGGGGTATCCCGCCAGAGGCGGGATCGAAGTTTTTATCGGATAATGGGTTTGCATTATGATTTAACGGTAAATAAAGCCTGCTGCGATCTTTTACTTGAGATTTTTCAATTTACCCTGTTAAATATGGCGCAGCCTTCCACAAAGTGGATTTAACAGGGTGAACGAAAGATTTTAGCAGGGAATACAAGTACGCCAGGAATTATACAACAAACGGAATAAAACCATGCATTTTGTTGAACCGGCAGTATCTGCCAAAAATTTTCAACCACCAGGAGATTCCAATCATGTCACCAGAGAGATACCTGATTTTGCCTTTACGGACACTCATGTTTGTTTACAATGAGATGCCGGTATTTATCTTATTGGCAGTAAAATTTTAAAAACCTTATTATTTTTCAACCTTAGTAGAATAGGTAATCGTAAGGATTAAAACCTTATTCCCTTATTTTAGGTTTCAGTGTTTTTTGATATTCATGAAGAAAATCACTGTATTCTTCTTCGAAGGTTGTTGCGTTCGATGTTTATTTTGACAATAATAAGGTAATAAGGTCGTGGGAATTTTTGGATTCTCCCTGTTACTAAGGTTGGGGAAATAAAATAAGGTTTTATGGCTTTCCTGTTATTATACATGTTAGAACAATAGCCGTCAGAGTGTAATAATCTTCTGCTTTCGCCACAACGGAATATTAACATATTGCAGTTAAACTTACAGGGTATAAAATTTCTGCATTTTGTTCTGACCACATCGATCATGGCCACATGATCCGCATTTGGGCAAATACACTAACAAGCGTCACAAACTGATTTATTGTGAACGATGGTTGAAAGCTCCTGTCCGGACAAAAGAAGGCGAGGATAGGAAAAGGACAGGGGGAAGTCCGCAATACGGAGTAATCAGCCCATTATTATTGATTTTTCGCAGCAAAGCCTGAATGATTGTTTTATCAGGCCTGCGACGACACATGAGTATCAGCAGCTACCCGAAGCCATTGAAGCTTTACCGGCAGCCATATTGAGTGAAGAATTTGAATTTAAAAAATAATAATAAATGCAGTATAATCCCAAAAAATGGGAGGAGGATAAATTTCACAATAATAATTAATCATGGCCACAACAAAAATTGAATGGACTGGAAGTACATGGAGCCCTGTTACGGGTTGTACTAAAATATGTTTCAGATTCCGGTAATGGGTGGGTCAATATGGGGTGATATTATCACTGCTCAGCGCTCTGAGTACACGTTGAACCCTCACTGAACGATCTGTGATCCCCTCCCCACATTCATCTGCCACACTTCGATCTTATCCTGGTTCTTTACCTGCCCGTCCATGTCGAAGTCGCCACCCAAATATCCTTCCAATCCGGATTGAATGTTCCAGACTTCTATTTTATCCGGGTTTTGCGTTTGTCCATCTCCATCGCCATCACCGCCGAACATACCATAAACACCTCCGCCCAGATTTTTATGAGCGCTTGAGTTCCCTAAAGCCTGGGTGACACCGGAAGAAAAATCATATGTATAAATACCGTTGTATCCATTCATTGGAAAGGCCGACATAACAGCAAGGTGGTTTCTGTGGTGAACCACTGCATACAGGTTGCCTGCTGCTTCCTGACCGGATGAAATGAGACCTGTTCCATCAATATCGCGAATTTGACCTTGTGAAGTAAGGAATCCAGCCCTTCTGAACAGAATGGAATCGGTAGTAGCCGTGACAGCACTTCCCGTCGATTCCCTGATCTCAAGCAGTATCCAGTCCACAATATTATAGGAAGGTATGGACGCAACGCTCTCGGTCCCGTTGTAGTTCCAGGGAGGAGTATTATAAGGATGGCTAAGAGGAAGAAATCCGAGAAAGTTTAACACAGGCATCATAATCGTTCCATTATAAGGTCCCTCAAGGTATACTTTTACATCGACCGTGATATTGGGAGAAAAGAATGATTCGATCGAAACGATATATACACCACCTTTGTTGCTGCCGCCATCATCATCATAAGCTGCAGCAATAGCTATTTCAAGTTTGTTATCGTTATTTATATCTCCGATCAGTTTTGAGGTTGCACCAAAACAATCTTCATTTTCAAGGTTGGCATTAAAATTACCCTCTGTATCGCTTATTTTCTGAAATCCCTTTACTGTGCCGTTCGTGTTTAAGAACAGGCACCAGGCAGCCCCTCGGTTATAACCACCATCGTCGTCAAACTGATTGCTGACCATAACATCAACAACTCCATCTCCATCAATATCGCCCAACAGGGTGGAACAGATTCCAAACTGGTCATTATCATCCAATACTCCGTAGAAGTTTCCCTGAGTATTGCTTATCTTTTGATGACTTTTTACTGTTCCATCAGGATTCATGAAAAGCACCCAGACTGCTCCTCTGTCAGTTCCCCCGTCATCATCAAAGTGGGCAGCAACCGCCAGATCCTTTATATTATCTCCATCAAGGTCACCCAAGCAGGTACAGCTTCTGCCGAACCTGTCACCAGGGTCAAGATTGCCTGTAAAACCTCCGAAATACTTATTGATTTTTTGGCTGCTTTTTACACTTCCATTAGAATTCAGAAACAGAATCCACAGAGCGCCTGTGTTTTCACCTCCGCCATCAGAATCCCCGGTTGCACCAACAGCAATATCAGCAACTCCATCGTTATCAAAATCACCTATGTTTGAGACCCAGAGGCCAAACCAATCATTTACATCAAGATACCCGTTGAAATACCCTTCAAAGTTGCTGATTTTCTGATAGTTTTTTACTGTGCCGTTGGAGTTTAAAAATAATATCCAAACTGCTCCTGTGTTGTAACCACCATCATCATCGAAGGATGCTCCAATAGCAATATCTTCAACATTATCATTGTCAAGATCGCCAATCCCAGCAACTGAATTCCCAAAAAAATCCTGGTCATCCAGAATTCCGGTGAAATTTCCCTCCGTGGAACTGATTTTCTGATGATTCTTCACGGTTCCATTGCTGTTTAGAAAAAGAATCCACACAGCACCTCTATCGATGCCTCCATCATCATCTGCGAATGCACCCACTGCAATGTCCGGAATTCCATCATCATCCAAATCACCAATACTGGCAACTCTTGAAAAGTGATCTTCATTGCTGAGCTGGCCGGTAAAATTGCCGCTTGTCTCAGAGATTTTTTGAAAAGATACAACTGTGTCAAATTGTGCAATCGCATTATTAACACTAAAAATTAAAGTGAAAAAAAATATGAATGAATGCATTGCGTTCATAATAATTTCATTTTTGGCTCCCGTAACAAATATACAAAAAAAATTGATATCGTTTATTAAAGTTTTAAATTTGTTTTTTATCCGGTTCATCAATTGTCAGAGAAAGCAAAAAATACGGGAATAATTATTCAGGCGAGGGCAGCTTCTTCAAGGTTTCCGAGGAAACTTCTGTTACCCTTCTATAAAAATGATTCAATACTGGATATCCTTATGTCAAGTATTACATCGCAGGTAAAGAACAGCATTAAAATAATTCTCGCCACAACAACCAGATTGATCGATCTGGAAGTCCTCAGATATGCTGATAAATATAAAATTGAAGGGTTCAAGGGGTCTGAGTCTGATGTTCTGCATCGCTTTATTGATGCCGCAGATTTTTATGGTTTGGATCAAATTGTAAGGATCTGTGCTGATAATCCGTTTTTTGATGCAGTAGGCACTATGAAGTTGTTAGATTACCATGAAGGAGATTTGCATGATTATACCGCTTATTATCTTGACGGCGATCTGCCATCAATCAAATCCCATCTTGGTTTTTGGGGTGAAGTAGTGAGTACATCGGCTTTGAAAAAAATTCAGGACCTAACTGATAAACCTGTGTACAGGGAACATGTAACCAATTATATTTATACACATCCTGATTTGTTCAGTATACAGAAGATAAATGCACCTGATCCATTTTTCACTAAAAAGGACATAAGGCTTACAGTTGACACAGAAACAGATTTTGGCCTGGCCCGGGAAATGTACAAAGCGCTTTTTGAGATAAATCCTGCCTTTTCAACCAAGGATATATTGCAATACATCATGAATAACCCTGATGTTAAATTGCAAATGAATGATCAGATTTTAAAGAATTCCAAATGAACCATACATATATTATTGGTGAGATCGGGCAGAATCATAACGGTGATCCTGAAATTGCAAAGAAACTTATTGATCTGGTTTCCGAGCCTGTAAAAGATGTCCTCTTCAACACCCATCTCCCCCCCATGGATGCGGTGAAACTCACCCGGCGCGACCTGAAGGAGGAGCTCTCGAAATCGGCCATGCTGAAGCCCTACAACAGCCCGCATGCTTTCGGGAAAACCTACGGCGAACACAGGGCATTCCTTGAACTGAACGACGAACAGCATCATGAGATTTATCTCTATGCCAGGTCAAAAGGGCTGCAGTTTGTCGAAACGCTCTGCGCAAGGGGTTGCCTCAGCCTGCTGAAACACTTCCTTCCCGACAGGCTCAAGGTGGCCTCACGCGACCTCACCAACCTGCCCCTGCTCGAAGCCATGGCCGAAACAGGCATACCGATGATCCTCTCCACCGGCATGGGTGGCAGGCCCGAGCTGGACGCCGCCCTCGATGCCATCACGAAGTATCATTCAGAAATTTCCATACTGCACTGTCTCTCGCAATACCCGGCTGAATACAGGAACATCAATCTCAACACCATTCCTTATCTTATTGAACAATATCCCGGGTTTACCATCGGCTACTCCGACCATTCCATCGGCATTGTGGTTCCCGCCGCCGCCGTGGCTTTAGGCGCCCGTATTGTGGAAAAGCACATCACCCCCGACCGCAATATGAAAGGCACCGACCACCGCGGAAGCCTTGGTCCCGAAGGGATCTGGAGAATGGTGCGCGATATACGCAACATCGAAAAGGCGATGGGGGAGAAGGCTTTTTTTATAAGCGAAGCCGTGGAAGATACAAGGGTTAAACTCGGGAGATCGGTGGCCAGCAAACGCCTCATCAGAAAAGGAGAAATAATAAAGGCGGACGACCTCCATCTGCTGAGTCCCGGCGACGGTGTTCAGTGGAATGAAAAACACAGAATAATAGGAAAAAATGCGCTGAACGACATCCCTGAGGATGAGATCATTTACCCAAACATGATTGAATAATGGATATAAAACTCGTACTGACAGATATTGACGGCGTATGGACCGATGGCGGCATGTATTACGACAACACCGGGAATGAACTGAAAAAGTTTGCCACCTCCGACAGCGCCGGGGTGCTTTTTCTCAGAAAATCAGGCATACCCATCGGTATTATCACCGGGGAGGACACTGAAATTGTGAGGAGAAGGGCGGAAAAACTCAGGATCGAATACCTTTTCATGGGGGTGCAAAATAAGCTGCCTGTGGCCCTTGACCTCTGTAAGAAACTTGGACTTCAGCCCGAAAAAGAGGTGGCCTATATCGGCGACGACATCATCGATATCCCCCTGCTGCAAAGGGTGAAGATCAGCGCCGTCCCGGCCAATGCCCCTGAGTATGTGAAGAAGCATGCCCTCTGGAAACTCGAAAAGAGGGGAGGCGATGGCGTTTTCAGGGAATTTGCCGAACGCCTGCTCACCCATTACGGCCTCATGGACAATATTCTGCAATGGTACATCGAGAGGCTGGGAAAGGGTTAAGCTGACAATGGTAAACTAAAGTTCACAAAAAACAATTCATTGTCCATTCATCATGTCAGGTTCGGAAAATCGATTTTAATACAGACTTAATAAAGAATATCAGCCTGGTGGCAAATCTCCTGCTACATGTGTCCCATTCCGGATACCGGCTTCCGGTTTATGAATTCCATCCCTTGTATTTAGAACGATTACAAACTGTTTTCGGGCTCCATTTTTTCTTATCAAAACATTTTCAACTTTCTGATTTGTTTTTACATTTGCCTCCGTTATTCAAATAACATTAAAACAGAATATCAAAGTGAATGATGTAGTTGTTTACTCTGTCGTATCCCTGGCTGCACTGGGTTCTGCCGCTGCCATTATCCTCTATTTCGTGGCTCGTAAGTTTAAGGTTTTTGAGGATCCGAAGATTGATGAAGTGGAGAAGACATTGCCGGGCGCCAATTGCGGAGGTTGCGGATTTGCAGGCTGCCGCGCTTTTGCTGAAGCCATCGTGAAGCAGGGCCATGAGAAGAAAAGTATTGAAGGGCTGAACTGCCCTGTGGGAGGCAATGATGTTATGGCCCAGGTGGCAGCGGTGTTAGGTCTGGAAGCAAACGCCGTGGACCCGAAGATTGCGGTGGTAAGGTGCAACGGATCAAAGGCCAACGCCCCGCAAAAAGTCAGGTTTGAAGGCGCCACCACCTGTTATTTTGCGCACAGCCTTTTTTCGGGAGAGAGCGGCTGCCCCCACGGTTGCCTCGGATTGGGCGACTGTGTAAGAGCCTGCCTTTTCGATGCCATACACATGGATCCTGAAACCGGACTTCCCGTCGTGAACGACAAGTGCGTGGCCTGCGGAGCCTGCGTGGAGGCCTGCCCCAGGGACATCATTGAACTGAGGCCCAAAGGTAAAAAGGACAGAAGGATTTATGTCTGCTGTGTGAATGAAGAAAAAGGCGGTATTGCCCGGAAAAACTGCTCGGTGGCATGCATCGGCTGCGGTAAATGCGTAAAAGTGTGTCCTTTCGATGCCATCACCCTTGAGAATAACCTGGCCTATATCGATGCTGAAAAATGCAAACTGTGTCGCAAATGTGTGGTTGTGTGCCCGACGGAGGCCATCCATGAGCTGAATTTCCCGCCAAGGAAAGCCACAGAAGAAACCGGGGATGAAAAATCCGCTGAAAAAGATACCGCTGCTGCCAAACCTCCGGAAGCCCCTGTGCCGGAAACGGAAAGTAAACAGAAAGACAATCAGAATATTAAAGAATAAAAAAATACTCCGGGAATGTTAAAGACCTTCAGAATGGGCGGGATTCATCCCCCCGAGAACAAGATATCGGAAAAACAGGAAATCGAGGTTCTTGCCATACCGCCAAAGGTTTTTATACCTCTGTCCCAGCATTTGGGCGCTCCGGCAAAAGCCGTGGTTGCCAAAGGCGATACGGTGAAAACCGGGCAGCTCATTGCCAAAGGTGAAGCTTTCATCTCCGCAAACATACACTCGTCAGTGTCGGGCAAAGTAGCCAGGATAGATGAAATTGCCGATACGGGCGGTTATAAAAGGCCAACTGTTGTGATCGATGTGGAGGGCGACGAATGGCTCGAAAGCATTGACAGGAGTGAAGCCATCGTCCGCGATTTTTCCCTCTCCCAAAAAGAGATCATAGCAAAGATCAGCGAGATGGGCATCGTAGGGTTAGGCGGGGCTACTTTCCCGTCGCATGTAAAACTCATGGTGCCCGACGGTAAGAAGGCTGAAGTGCTGATCATCAACGGCGTTGAATGTGAACCTTATCTGACCTCCGACCACAGGCTGATGATGGAAAAGGGCGAGCAGATCATGATCGGCGCCAAAATCCTGATGAAAGGCCTGGGCGTGAACAGGGCATTCATCGGCATTGAGAACAATAAACCGGATGCCATTGAATACCTCAGCGGACTTGCCGGTAAATACGAGGGAATAGAGGTGCAGGCCCTCAGGGTGAAGTACCCGCAGGGCGCTGAAAAGCAGCTCATCAAAGCCATGACGGGCCGTGAAGTGCCCTCGGGCAAACTTCCCATTGAGGTGGGCGCCGTGGTGAACAATGCGGGTACAGCCTTTGCGGTTTATGAAGCGGTTCAGAAAAACAAGCCTTTATTTGAAAGGGTGGTCACACTCACCGGGAAATCGGTGAAGAAACCTTCCAATTTCCTTGTCCGCATCGGTACACCCGTTTCAGCGCTCATTGAAGCTTCAGGAGGGTTGCCCGGCGACACCGGCAAGATCATCGGCGGAGGGCCCATGATGGGCAAGGCGATGACCGGCCTGGAAGTTCCCGTAATAAAAGGTACTTCCGGAATCCTGATCATGCCGCAGGCCGAAAGCCTCAGGGAAGAACCCATGAACTGCATCCGTTGCGCCAAATGCATCACCGCCTGCCCGATGGGCCTTGAGCCCTGGCTGATAGAAAAACTCGTGCTGGTGGAAGATTTTGAACGGGCCGAAAAGGAAAGGGTAATGGATTGCATTGAATGCGGATCATGTCATTATACCTGCCCGGCTGGCAGGCCGCTCCTGGATTATATCAGGGTCGGTAAAAGCCGTGTCGGTCTGATGATCCGGAACCGTGCAAAGAAATAGATCAGTAAAAATGTCAGGGTTGAAATATATTAAACTGTAACTGTAACAAGATGAATGTATTGACGATATCAGGGTCTCCGCATGTGCATACCGGCAACAGTACCAAAAAAATAATGTACGGTGTTGTTTATGCGATGGTGCCTGCCGCTTTGATCTCCGTTTATTTTTTCGGACTGGATGCTTTCAGGGTGATCGCCATTTCCGTGGTTTCCTGTCTGGCTGTTGAGTACGTCATACAGAGGTACCTGATGAAAACGGAAGTCACCATCACCGATGGGTCTGCCCTGGTCACCGGTGTTTTGCTTGCCTTTAATGTGCCGTCGAACCTTCCGTGGTGGATTTTGCTCATCGGGGCGATAGTTGCGATAGGAATAGGGAAAATGTCGTTCGGAGG
>JAFGME010000252.1 GCA_016927695.1 Bacteroidales bacterium | reverse complement strand
TTTCTACAAAAATGATGTCCTCTCCGAGGACGGATCGGAAAAGAATGTCGATGCCATATACAAAAAGAATGTCCTTTGCGATGACGGATCGGGAGAATAAAGCCGGGTATTAAAAACCCTTATTTTAAATTTTCTTTTATCAGGTCGTTATCAATGATCAGTTTATCGTATTTGTAAGGCTTGCTGTCGGTTTTGGTATAGTACAGCCCTCCCTCCATCAGTTCCTGTATCATTTTTATTCCTGCTTTGGAATCTTCACTTTTGATTTTTATACTGATGCGGGCCAGGCCACTCCACTCCTCAGGCACCAGGTTGTAATAATCGGGGCCGGGTTTTACTTCCTCGGCGGTGAATTCAGTGAGGATGGCCACACGGTGAAAATTGTTCACATCGGTAACTTTGATAAAACTATACTTGGGCGTATCTCCGATGACTCCGTCCATAAGCATCAGCTTTTCGATGACGAGGTTGTTGTTTTTTACAATATCATCTCCGAAGGCCTCCCCTGAATAGTCGAAATACACCTGCAGGTCGCGTTGATAAGTGTCAGGCTGGTTGGACATCATTTCGATGTCAAAGGTGAAGACGCCGGGATCGCCGGGAATTACCTGAGGGTTGGCAAACCTGAAATAAACATCGGGTTGGGTCATACCGGCCATGAAAACCGTACACAGAAAGAATAAAAGCAGTCCTTTTTTCATAATATTACAAATTTATTTGTTGGTCAGTATTTTGGGGTTTCGCCCCAGAAATTAAAATATTCATCTGCATCATCTCCAAAGGCCTCCAGGATGCTGTTACCGGCAATTTTAAAGGTGCATTTTTTTCCGGCAATAACCGAAAATACAAGTCTGTATTCCTTCCCGTTTTCATCGATCAGAATCACTTCGGCAAAGTCAGGGTTGGCGCTTTTAGCTCCCAGGTTTTCATGGCAGACAGGACAAAAAAAATCAACATGCTCGCCCTCTTCGATGGTCAGAGAGTCATGGTATATCACTGAATAATCGCCCAATTCGGGGCTGAGCAACAAAAGACCGGCTTTGCCTCCGGAGGTGATCACTGAAAAAGTGATGTGACTGACCACTTTCAGATGCGAGCGACATGAAGGGCAGATGTAAGAATTTTTCATATCAATATAAATGCCTTGAAATTTTCTTAGGCTGAACAAAAGTAAAAAAAAATCCGATAAAATCATAACATAAGGCCGGAATATGCGTAATAGTTTATTAACATCAACAAAAATGTAATTTTCAGGCATGGTGAAAAACCGGATTGCACTGCTTCTATGTCTTCTTCCTGTGCTATGCGCTGCACAGGTGAAAGTCCACAGGGTCGGCGAAAACGATGGTCTGGCAGACAAGCAGGGATTTTATTATTCCCTTCCACAGACCCACTTCCGGGTCGACATTACAGTTGAGAAAACAGAGAACTTCAGGGGGCCTTACGCTGAATATGCCGGAAAGTACCTCGGTCTTGAAGATGTAATTCAATCCGACAATAATCAGTACAACATTTTGGATATCAGATTAAGCACATTGCAAAGCCCTGATCCGGCCCAGTATTTTTTTGCCGAGTTGGATGATAAAGCCATCAAGGAAGGCAAGTCGGTGCTGGTGTCGGTTTCTGAAAAGGGCATTCTGCAATCATATAATATCCATGCGCTGGTTGCTGACAATGAGGAGGATGGCAATGTTATCATACACTCGGCAGGGAAGAGTGTTCCGGTTTTTGAATATTACGCCGGCGCCAACCGGGTACAGGTAACCGATACCATCATCCGTAAGGTGGTGGTGGATACCCTGGTGGCTGAGAGAGTGTATTTCAATAAAAGATGGGAACTGAAATCGGATGAAAAAAAAGCCGAAGAGGCAGCAGGGCAAATCCAGAGGCTGAGGGAGAGCAGGTTCAATCTTATAACCGGATATCAGGAAATACCTTATGAAGCGGGAGCAATCCGGTATATGGATCAGTCGTTACAAGGTGTGCTTGATGAGTATGTTTCGCTTTTCACGGGCGTTAGTTTTAAAAGCAATATTGTTTTTTCATTTTCAGTATTACCGCAACCGGGCGAGGATGATGAAATTTTACTTCCGGTATGTATGTTTTCAGAACAATTCGGGATCAGGGATCTCAACTCCATTGCAGGTACAAAAATATTTCTCAGGATGAAAAGGAGCGGAACATCAGCACAGGTTTCCGCATCCGCAGATATCAGGCAGGGCTCCTCTAAAACCGACAAAGGATTTTATTACAGGATACCGGAAACCGTTCAGGTTTCCATTGAACCCTCTTATCGTGCACCTGTGGAGGGATTTTTCACTGTTGCCCAATTCGGTAAGGTAACCTGGCTGGCTCCGGCGGTGACGCTGCTGGAATTGCATCCGGAAACCGGGGCCATAAAAACTCTGATCATGAAATAGGCTTTTGTATGCCCTTTTTCTGAAACCGGCATCTTTATTCCGGCTTTCCATACATTTCAATCCTGATGTCACGCAGTTTAAGTGTGTCGTCACCCGTTTCTATGTGAATGGAAATGTAATTATTTTTTAACCTGTCTTTCTTTTTATTAAGAATATAAAAAAACTCCCCTTTTTGCAGCTTATTAAAGCCTTCTGTTTCGAAGTGGATCAGGGGCGCCTTATGTTTGAAATCATATTCATCGCTCTGTAAGGGGGCTATTTTCATCATTATGCCGGATTTCTCCTTCCGGTTGAAGTCATTGAAAAGGGACATCCTGACAGCATATAAACTTTCATATCCGGGTACGGAATCAGAGGGCAGGAGTAAAACCATTTTTTCCATCCCGGGAGGTAATGTCAGATCTCCCGGTTTCATGGCTTTGAGCAATACCGCCTTACCGGTGTCGATGCGGTTTTTCTCTCTCCACACAAAACCTTTATACCTCAGGTCGGTTTTGAGAAAAATCTGCCAGTATTTTTCCCTGTCCATATTGTCCCAGTGAAGGATATACTCTTTATACTGATAAGTCTGGATGGCATTGACGGGGATGGTGGCAGCGCAGAGCAGGATAACGGCCAACCGGGGTTTGATGGGAAGAGCACTGATGCCTGTGGCAAGGGGAATGAAAAAGAGCGGGTAATAGTCGATATAAGCCCTCAGACCATAACTGCAGCCATAATACCAGCTTTCCCAGGAGGACAGGACATAGGTGAGAATGAGAAAAAACAGCAACCAGGAAGAAAACATGAAAAACTGCTTCTTTTTAAGATAAAAGTACAATCCTGTTACAGAAAACAACAGCACCGGGGTGTAAACAAACAGACCTTTTCTGTAACTGAAAAGGATGCTGAAGAAGGCAGGGTGATTGAAAAAGAATCTCTCGTCAGGGTAGGTGTCAACAAACCAGGAGGAGGTTTGGTAACGCCAGAGCAGAAGTTGTATAAACATTATGGAGGCCAGACACAGTATGCCGGCCATGAAAATTACCGGTCGCTTCAGAATGCTCAGGAATCCGTTTTTCAGGCTTGGAAAAGACCCGGCCAGGAAGGGCAGAGCCAACACCACCAAAAGGTTAACCGGCCTTAACAGAAAAATTAACCCTAAAACTATACAGGCTTTAATATATTGTGAGGCCCGTTGATTTTGGAAATATGATTTTGCAACATAGAAAAAGGCCGTGATGGCAAAAAAAGAATACACATGGCTGAAAGCCGATTCATTATTAACGTAATGGATCAGCGAAGTGGCAAAAACAGCCAGAAGCTGGATGAAAAAAATGATTGAATGTCTGATGTCATATAGTCTCAGTAGTTTTTTGAGGAAGATGAGTCCTGAAAACAGGTAAAACAATGCGGCAGCAAACACAGCTTTCCGGTAAGGGTATGAAAAACCATCCCTGACATATCCCAGGGAAGGGGCTGAAAGGTGTGCACAGACGAAAAAAGGGGAGATCAGCAGGGCAGTTCCGGCAGGGTATTTATTTACTTTGTGTCCTCCGGTGCTCGAATAACACTTCATTCCTGTTATCCTTGCAGAGTGGTTTGCACCATCATATTCCCCGGACCGGGGAAGGTCATTATAAATGAAGATGGCAGGGAGGTAATCATAATAGCCTTCTCCGTCAGAGCTTATCCTTTTGTCAACATTTCCAATGTAATTATTAATAACAAAGATGAGCGCCAGCACGATGAGCAGTTCGCCTGCAAAGGATGATAATATCCGTGTCGGTTTCAATCTTCTGATATTCAAGACAACAGGAATTTTGATGCAATATTAACCATTTTTAACTTTCATGGAAAGGTAAAACAAAAAAGGGGGCCGCCCTTTGGCAGACCCCCGTAAATTGGTAATGGAGGGATTATTATTTTACCTGGGTACGCCACATTTATACCCAAGGTCGGGCACCTGCCCGCCGGTACCGGCGTTGACGGCCCATATATCATTTTTATCGTTGTTGTTTACCTGGCTGTCCATATTGAAATCGCCCTGCACATAGCCTGAGAAGCCTGCCTGCGGCGCCCAGATGTCGTTTTTATCGAGGCTGTTCACCTGGTCATCGGAGTTTCCGTCGCCGCCAACCATTCCCCAGATACCAGGGGCCAGTTGTTTGTATCCGAGGCTGCCGCCTGCCACCTGTCCGGAGCCGGTGGTGAAGTCATAACTGTACGTCCCTCCGGACAGGACCAGAGGATTCGCCGACATGATTCCAAGGTGGTGCCTGTGCCATACCACCACGAAGAGATTTTGTGTAATGGTGGCTGTGGATGCAAGGGGATTGCTGCCATCGAGGCCTGTAACAATACCATTTTGGAGCAGGAAAGCCGCTTTTCTTTCAATCATGGTGGAGGGGGTGGCTGAGGCGGCGTTGGCTGCGTCCCTCAGTTCGATGAGCACCCAGTCCACAACATTGGCTGACGGAATGGCCGCAACAGATTCAGTACCAGTATAGAACCAGGGATTGGCATTATAGGGCTGGTTCAGCGGAACATAGCCATTTGTATTGAGTGTCGCATTCATGGTGGCGCCGTTAAAAGGACCGTTAAGAAAAACCTTAAGATCCAGGGAAAAGCCCTGAGAGGTTGCCCCGGGCTGTTGAAAACCCTGTGTCAGGATGATGTTGCCTGCCATGTAGGTTTCTGTAGCCAGTTCGCCTAAGGTCCAGCTTAAAGATATGCCGCCATTCTCAAAGTAATCCCCTGATGATGCCACCACGTCTCTCTCAATGGACTGGGCATGGGAAAATCCGTATATCAGGAAGGATAAAAAAAACAAAGGTGCAGTTTTCATAGCGCTGTATTTAGTATAGTACAATATTACAAAAACTTTACTTGAAATCGACAATGAGCAAAAAATAATTTTCTTTGAGAGAGAAAGATAACTTTTGCAATTTACCCGTTGTAATCCCCTTTAATTTGCACTGTATGTGCCTTTTAAAAAGGCACATGAGCGTTAAAGAACACATAAATTTATTGATCACCGAGTTGTTTTTAGGGTTAAAATTCAGTCTTTGACACATCTGACAGACAGGCCGAAATTTTTATCTGTCTGTTCGGTATAAACCTGAGCGGTTCCGTTTTGCAGATACCGGTCATAGCTGATATTGCTGTTTGTCTGGGTGGAAGTCCAGAAATATGCTCTTGTTCCGACATTGGCAAAGGGATATCCCGTGTTCAGGTTTCTCTGTCCACCCATTAGCGCTTCAAAACCTGATCCTCCTCCCTGCACGAGGTAGGTTCCGGCGTTGTTTGTACCGCCTGTGGCATTAATCAGGTCTGTCCATTCGGAATCGGAAGGGATATGCCAGTTTTTGGGACAAATACCCTGAGCGCCTTCAGTAGTGGTGTACATCATCATTTCCCTCCACTGGTATAATCCTCCGTAGGTTTCACAAAGGGAAGGGTTATTCTGGTAGCAGTATCTTTCAGCGATGTTGTTGTCAGTTTGATTTGCAATCCCCTGTATCATCTGCCCATAATTAAGGTTGCGGGCCATCCAGCATTTACCCGCCAGTTCAACCGTGTTGTAATAGCTTCCGTCCCTGTCGTCCAGCAGGGGTTGTCCGCAGGTAAAGTCTGCCTGCCTGATACCGTTGATCTCTATCCAGCCATAGCCGTCAAAATAGTTCATTTTCCTGGTATCTCTGTTCATAATCATCATACCCGGCCATGGGGTGGTAATGGCATCCCTTTCCTGGGAGGTCATCGACACCGGACCCGAAGATTTCTTTGATAATAGGCTGTACGGGGCGCTTAATATCAGGGAGGTTCCCATCGGAACATAATTGCTGCCGCCGTTTGGATCAAGAAAAATTTCAAGAAAAAAGGACGATGCATGCCATTTCAGGGCATCAAATGAACCTGAAACAACAGCGCCTGAACCGATGCTAAGATTGATCAGTCCGAAAGCATTTGTTGTTGCCTGGTGGGTTTCCTGGTAAACGACAGGCCCCTGGGCTGTTGTTTCATGAAGGGCAATCCTGAGCCCGACATTCTGATTGGAAAGGATTTCTCCGGCGGTATTGCGCACAACCGCTTGGTATTGAAAGGATTCAGGGGTCTGCCCCGATACCTGCATCCATACGGTGAAGATGACAAGAAAAAACAAACCAAAACGCTTCATGGCAGAAAATTAAAATGATTAATGTGTATTTTGCAAAGCAAAGATAGAATGAAAAGAGATAAATTGTAAGCCGGAAAGGACTTTCTTTAAAATACGCATTGGCGATGGCAAATCTGAAGTCAACTGTTACCGTGTATATGGCAGATGTTGAAATCAGGAAGATAAGCCCGTGAACCTGTTATTTCAGTGTGTACCAGAACCAGGAAAGTCCGGGGATCCGGAGGTATTCCCATGTTTCACACCTGTCGGTGGTATGGCCAAACAAATCCATGGCGGGAAGGTCTTCCGAACCAGGAAAATAAATGGATTGTTGCTCTTCGGAGAGGTTATTTAAAACCAGGATTTTTTCCTGTCTGTAACTTCTGATGAAGGCCATCACTGAGTTTTTTGTCCCGCCCCTGAGGTTTCTCACAGTGAGCCAGCGGATGTTTCCTTTGCCGAAAGACTCAAACCGGTTTCGTGTGTTCAGCATTTTTTTGAGGGTGTGGAAAATTTCAGAGGAAAAAGATCCTGCGGTTTCTGTTTCCTTCATAGCTTTTTCCCAGTTGATTTTTCCGCGCACCAGGAAACGGGTGTCGTCTTTTCCGGTAAGTTTGATCATTTCATAATAATAGTCTTCGTCGTTGAGTTTGCCGAATTCATCGCCGTAATAAACAATGGGTGTTCCCGGCAGAGTGAGCATCACTGAAAAGGCAAGATGGATGCGTGCGGGGTTACGGTCCATAAGTTCTGCAAGCCTGGCCGAAATGCCCTGGCCTTCCCGGAAATCCCATTGGGGATGCTTGCAATAACTGTCGTGGATGTATTTTCTGTCTTCTTCGGAAACATAAACCAATTCGAGGCTGAGCTCGTCATGACATCTCAGGAAGGTGAACCACTGGGCGTTTTCGGGGATTTCCGGAGTTGCTTTTTTGCTGAGGATTTCCCTGACAGGGGTTACACTCCGGGAGGCAATGCTTTTAAACATCTGTGGCATCAGGGGGAAATGGTATCCTGCATTGCATTCGTCTCCCTCCCCGAAATACTTCACCACCTCATCCGGTCGCTGGCACGCCTCTGCGAGTAGCAGCGTTCCTGGTCTTACTTCATCCATCAGGGCCCTGAAGAATTTTACAACCGTATGGGTTTGTGGCAGGTTTTCGCAGCTTGTTCCTTCTTCTTTCCAGAGATAAGGAATGGCATCGGCTCTGAACCCATTCACCCCCTTTTCGAGCCAATAAAGGAAATTCCTGCACATCTCCACTAAAACCAACGGATTTTTGTAGTTGAGATCAGGCTGAAATTCAAAAAACCTGTGGAAATAATACCAGTCGCCGTATTTTTCCCAGTTGCTTGAGCATAATCCTTTGAAAATGATACGGGCATCCTTATATAAATCATCGGTTTTTGACCAGATATAATAATCCCTGAATGGATTGTCGTCTGATTTTTTTGATTCTTTAAACCAGGGATGTTCTTCGGAGGTATGGTTGATGGCAATGTCAAAGATCACCCTGAGATTTCTCTGTCGGGCTTCATTCAGAAACATTTCGAAGTATTTCTGGCCCAGGTTTGAGCACTCCAGCAGATCAGGCCTGATTTTTCTGTAGTCGCTGATATCGAACCCTGCATCGCGCATCGGGGAGTCGAGTACGGGCAGCAGCCAGATGCAATTGATGCCCAGATCCTGTAAATAGTCGAGTTTTTCTGATAATCCGCAGAAATCGTGGTTGAAAAGATCAACGTAGAGGGAGTAAACAACCGCGGTTTTATACCATTCCCTGTTCTCTTCCGGGAAGATGATCTTTATTTTCACCTCTTTGGCCTCAGAAATCAAAGTTTCAAGCAGATCAGGCGATGTCTCACCGTAGAGGAGGTTCCAAAGTTCATGCATACGGGATATTGTGTCCATCTTATCATACTGTTTTTTACAGCACAAAAATACTACTTAATCAGGAGGAGGCGCCTGTATTTTCACAGATATTTTAAGGTGAGGCAAATCCGGTTCAGGGGGCGGCAGGCAGCTTTACAGTGAAGCGGCTGCCCCTGCCGGGCGAGGATTCCACCTCGATGTCGCCATGGTTCATCTGGATGAATTCATGGCAGAGTATCAGGCCAAGACCGCTGCCGTTTTCGTTGGCCGTTCCCATCTTCTGCATTCTGACCCCTGCCTTGAAGAGGTTTTGCACTTCAGCGTTGCTCATTCCTGTTCCCGTATCAGAAATGGTGATGGAAACGTAACTGTTGTTTAACAGGGTGGATACTTCCACTGTGCCGCCTTCCGGGGTGAATTTAATGGCATTTGAGATCAGGTTTCTGAGTACCGTTTCAAGCATGCCGCGATCGGCAAAAACGTTGGCCTGCCGGTTGCATTGGAAAGAAAAGTCGATTTTTTTCGACCGGGCAGCATTTGAAAATATCACTCCGGCAGATTTCAGTAACTCTCCCACATCAATGAACTCAGGCGCCGGAGTGATCCGGCCGGTTTGTGAACGTGCCCAATGAAGCAGATTTTCGAGCAGGTTATAGAGGTTTCGCGAAGATTCATGCAGGTTGCGGATGAACTCTTTTTGCTCGGCAACGCTCAGCTCTTCGAAGCCATCATTGAGTAAACCTGTCAGTCCCAGGATGCTGGTAAACGGATTTTTGAGGTCATGGGCAATGATGGAAAAAAACCTGTCTTTGGCAGCGTTGGCTTCGGTGAGCCTGGTTTCCCTCTCGCTCAGTTCATCCAGGGCTTTTTCAAGCCTGTCCCTCTGATTGGAGATTTCCCTGTTTTTCTCTTCCAGCAGCCGGTTGACCCTGTTTTTGTGCCGGTTTGCACGGATGACAACCCAGAGGATGGCCAGAACGGAGATGATGATGACGGCCCCTATCAGCACGGCCCTCATAAACCTGTTTTTCTGCCTCTCGATCCGGAGCTTGTCAATGGTGTTTTGCTGGCGGAGTACCTCGTTTTCTTTTGCTTTTTTTTCAGTTTCGTACCTTGTGATGATCTCTGTTTTGTCCTTTTCTTTTTCGGAGGTGAAAACCGAATCTTTCAGCGCAATGTACTTCTTCTGATAATCAAAAGCCGGCTTGTAGTTGCCTGATAAGGAGTAAACTTCTGCAAGCTGTGAATAAATCAGCATTTTTTCATTCCTGATGTTGCTTTCCAATGCATATTCAAGACCTTTTTTCAGGTATTTTTCAGCCTCCTCAGGATTGTTCAGGCTTATAAAGCAGGAGCCGATGTTTGAAGACGCAACGCATGCTTCCCTGAATTTATTTTGTTCCACCGACATTCTCAGGGCTTCCTGGAAGTATTTTACGGCAGTGGCGTAATCCCTGTATTCGAAATATACATTTCCGATATCATTCTGAATGCACATTAAACTGTAGTGATCTCCTGAGGCCAACGCATATTTCTGCGCTTCCAGATAAAGCAAAAGGCAATGATTGAAATCTTTTTCTGCGAGCAGCAAGAGATTGGCTTTCTCATTGAGAGAGTAAATGAGTTCTGAGGTGTCACGGATCTGCTTTGCAAGAAAAATTGCCTTTTCGGTGTATAACCGGGAATTGGATAAGTCGCCCACCAGCCTGCTGGTATGGCCAAGGAGCCTGTTGGAAGCGATCATCAACAGGGTGTCACTGTTTTTCCCCGCAATTTTCAACGCTTCTATGAGCCGGCTGAGGGCAATGCCGTATTCACCGGAAAAAGCAATGTGAATTTTGGAAATTTGAATCAGTATCCTTGCTTTTTGAAGCTCAGATTCAGGCCTGCCCTGGCCGATGGAGTCAGCCAACCGGAGGGCTGCCATGTAATTGATTTCAGCCTTTGCCCAAAGGTTCTGCCCCTTAAGGGCATTCCCCCTGGATATTAAAGCTTCAACCTTTATCCATCCATCCGTATCAGGAGATTTTAAAACGCTGTCGGCATAAGCAACGGCCTCATCATACATTCTCTTTCCGAGTAATGCATTAAAGTATCCCAAAACAGAATCACGGGTGACCCCGTCTTTCTCTGCAGCGAAGCCGGCTTTCACTGTATTTCCCAAAACAGCGGGCAGGTAAAACATGAACCCGGCGAGAAAAACCATAAACCTTGAAACCATTCAGTCAGTCATTGATGAAAAACAGCACTATGCGGAAAAGGGTAACGAAATTAAACACTTCGGCATTGTTATACAACAAAAATTTGTTTTTTCTGTGATCACGGCTTGCAAACATTGATTAATTTTGTGGTAAATGAGAGTATCAGGATCTATATTGCTTTTCACCGTTATTTTTTCAGCTTATTTTTCTAAGGCACAAAGTGTTTTGATCAATGAGGTTATGCCGAAAAACGAAACCGTCATCACCGATGAGGACGGGGACTATTCTGACTGGATTGAATTGTACAATCACACCGGTTCGGTGATTAATCTCACCGGGTACACGATTACCGATGATTCCTGCGCTCTTTGCAAGTGGGTATTCCCGGAATGCATTCTGCCGCCGGAGGGATATTTGTTTTTATTTGCCTCTGGTAAGGATCGCATTGAAGGCCCCTTTCTTCACACCAACTTCAGGCTGGATTCGGAGGGAGAGCCGCTTTTTCTGTGCGACAACCAGGGCAATGTACAGGATTCCCTTATTTTCGGCCCTGTTCCTGATGACATTTCTTTCGGAAGGAAGCCTGACGGGAGCGGCTTTTTTTTCTTTTTTGACTTTCCTACACCGGGTACAACCAATGATTTGAGCAATACGCTTCATTTTTCACATAACAGGGGTTTTTACACCCAACCATTTGTGCTAACTGTAAGCAGCGACAATCAGCAGGACAGCATTTACTTCACCATTGACGGCAGCGAACCGCAAGTGAGCAGTTTTTTGTACAAGGACTCACAGGAGATATCTTACAGGTACAACGAACCCAATGTTTTCTCAGAAATCCCCACCAACCCCGATACCTTTACGGTAAATGAATTCCGGTGGGCGCCTCCGGCAGGCCCTGTGGAGAAGGCAACGGTGCTGAGGTTCAGGTCGTTCAGAAATTCGATACCTACCAGCCAAATTTACACACATACCTATTTTGTGGATTCATTGATTGCCGGGCGGTTTTCCTGGCCGGTGATTTCTTTGGTTGCCGATGCCTCCTGTTTTTTTGATTTTGACACTGGCATTTATGTACCCGGAGTGAACTGGAATCCCGAAGATCCTCATTGGACCGGCAATTATTATAAAACAGGCGATGAATGGGAGAGGGATGTACACATTGAATATTTCACTCCTGAGGGCGAAACAGGCTTTTATCAGGATGCGGGGGTAAGGATTCATGGCAAAAGAGTCAGGAGAAGGCCTCAGAAAACGCTCAGGCTTTACGCACGTAAGGAATATGGTAAGGAGGATTTCAATTACCCCCTGTTTCCTCAGCGAAACCAGGATAAATATAAACGTTTCCTCCTTTCCACCACGCTGGGCAGCCAGTCGGCAACCATCATCGAGGATGTGATGGTACACGATATGGTGAGGTCAACCGGAATGGAGATCATGGAATACCGGCCTGCCGTTCTTTTCCTGAACGGGGAATACTGGGGTATCCACACACTCCGTGAATACCAGGATGAAAACTATCTTTCGGGTTTGTATAACATTCACAAGGACAGCATCGATCTGCTTTCGAATTCCCATGACGTTGTATATGGCTCCAATGAGGAATACCTCGAACTGGCAGCGTTTATCGAAAACCATAATCTGGCGGATCCTTCCAATTTCAACTATGTGGCAGGGAAAATGGATATAGAGGATTTTATTGATTATCAAATCACAGAGATATTTTTTAAGAATGTCGACTGGCCGGGCTCAAACATAAAGTTCTGGAAACCGGATATGCCGGACAGCCGTTGGAGGTGGATACTCTATGATCTGGATTCGGGGTTTGGTGAATATTTTTACAATATGATGGAGCATGCCACCCTGGAAGACGGACCAGGGTATCCCAACCCGCCATGGTCAACATTGTTCTTAAGAAAACTACTGGATAATGAAGGCTTCCGTGAACAGTTCATCAACCGCTTTGCCTTTTTGCTGAATACCACCTTGCAATCAGATTCACTGTCAGAAAGGATAAACTTTTTTGTTGACCTTTACAGCCCGGAGATCAACAGACATATTGAACGATGGAATTATCCGGAAAGCAAGAATCAATGGTTGAATTCCGTCAGTTTTGTGATGACCGGTTTTGTTAATGGAAGGCCTTGCGTTATGCGGGAGCATATTATAGATTATTTCGGACTTACCGAATTTGGTTTTAATTGTGATACGCTGGCTGTACACGAGCCTGAAATAAGCACAATCTCACTTTTTCCGAATCCGTCGGATGGAAGGATCAGCCTGAGTTTTCCGTCGGTGATGCACGGCAGACTTCATTATCAGGTCTACAGCACAGTGGGAAAGGTTGTTGATGAAGGCAGCCTGGACGTTGCCGGAGCACAAACCACATTGAACCTGAACCGCTTACAGGCAGGCATATATCATCTTGTTGTGACCGGAGCAGCCGAAAAACGGACAGCCCGCTTTGTTGTACTTGATCATTGATTCAGGCATGAAGGCGTTCAATGTCATATTGTTGATTTTGCAGGTATTTGCTTTCTTTACGCAAAGTGTTTACTCCCAGACACTGCACGCTGAGATCATTTGCCCTCGTAAGATAATCCCTGAGGATATGATCAGCATTGTTGTGAGGATCAGAAACAATGATAACACACTGAGCAGGCAAACCTCCGGCTCCTTTAAAGTGCTTTTTTCACAGGCTGCTGCAGGGAAAGATGAAATAAATATTTACCTGGGAACCGGATCACTGACCACCGTGATTCAGGCCGTAGAGGATTTTACCGTTTCATTGGAGGGATTTGAAGGCGAAACCACAGTGCATGTGGAAGAAAATGCCGTTTTTGAAGAGATAGGGGGGACAATCCAAAGCGACCTTACTCTTGAGGCGGGCCCGGTTTACCGTGTTATCCAGGATATCATCGTGGAAACAAACGTCACGCTCAGCTTTATGGCCGGGTGCAGGGTTGTTGTGGATGAAAATGTTAATCTGCATATCAAAGGGAGGCTTCTCTCTTATGGCACTGCTGAATTGCCCGTTGCTTTCAAGGCCTTTGACGGGGAGAAGCCATGGGGAGGGATCATTTTGCAGAATGATCAGATGCTTTCCGAATTGTATTACACTATCTTCACTCATGGAGGGAATAATGCAAATTACATTTTCGGGCACTCTGAAAGCCAGCCCGTTGTTATGGCAGAGAATACAAACGTTCTTTTCAATAATGTTTTTATCCTTGATAATCAGGGAAAAGCTATGGGTGGCTCACACTGCCATTTTCAGCTTGAAGAATGTGTAATCTCAAGGTGTGACACCGGAGGTGAATTCCATTTTTGCCAGGTCCAAAATAAAGGTTCATATTTCATCGATATACCTGTGAATGATAGTGTTCCTGCCGACGATGACAACGACGCCTCCTATTTTTACCATGTTCATCCCGAAGCAACTTCTCCATCGCTGATCAGCGGCTGTGTGTTCATCAACGGAAAGGACGACGGGATTGACCATAACGGGGCGATGCTCGACATTGTCAATTGCCGCATTGAAGGTTTTGACAATGAAGGCATTGCCGCTTCTTCGGGCAATATTGTGAATGTGTATAATACACTGGTTAAAGGATGTTCGCAGGGTATCGAGGCGGGCTACGGGGCGCCCCAGGTGAACATAAACCATTGTGTCATGATCGAAAACGGAGTGGGGTTGAGATTCGGAGATTCCTACAACTGGGGTTGCGAAGGCCATATAACTGCCATCAATTCTATACTTTTTGCAAACAGTGATAATCTTCTGAACTTTGATCTTTTCTCACAGGGGCCTGTGCCTGGGGCGATAGAGATCAGCTTCTCGGTTACAAATGATCCGGAGTACGATGATTTTCCGGGTTGTCTGGCCGCAGAACCACTTTTTTCGGACCAATACCTTCTTCTGCCCGGATCACCCGGCAAAGGCCAGGCATCAGATGGAACGGATATGGGTCTGATATCTGCTTCATTGAAAATCCCCGGCAGAGCGGAAGCCGGATGTGCAAACGTGCTGTTGTTCCCCAATCCGGTGAAAAGAGGCGGCAGTATTTACCTGTTTCCTGTAAATTTTACACTTGCCGGAATACAGATTCTGAATCCATCCGGCAGCGGGGAAATCATGAAGATAATTACCAACGGCCGGACTGCTCATTCAGGATACGAAATGAACACGGGTTCATTGAGCGCCGGTGTTTATTTATTCAGGTTATGGTCGCATGAAGGGCCATCGATAAGTAAAAAAGTGATTGTATATTAGCATATTATGAAGACACTTTTCCCATATTTACTCTTTTGGCTGATGATGATGGCAATGATGGCCACCGGTCAGGAGATCAAACGCATATATCTGGAATGTAATGCCGGAGATTTTGAAAATATGTATGAGAATTATGATGAGGAAATATTTATCCCGGTTTTAATCACTTATGAAGGGACAACCTGGCAGGATGTGAGGCTGCGGCTCAGAGGCGACAGTTCAAAGGAGTATCCGAAGAAATCCCTGAAAGCAGTCTTTGACGGGGAGCCGTTTGTGCAGGGGGAAACCGAACTGAACTTCAATGCCGATTATAAGGACATCAGTTATATGAGGTCGTTGCTGAGCTCACGGGTTTTCAATGAAGCCGGCATTCCGTGTGCAGCCATTGAGCATGTGCTTTTGTACCTGAACGGCAGCTTTTTCGGAATATATCTGCTCACCCAGGATGTGGATATCCAGTTTCTTCTGATGCACGGGTTCACAGGCAACGGAAATCTGTATAAAGCTGCACTGGATGGCGCCTGCCTGAGCATTTATGACAATATATATTATCACTGGGAAAAAAAGCAGGATGATACTCCCTTCCGTGACGACCTTGCAGAGCTTATTCATAACCTGAATTTTACGGAGAATGATGATTTTTTTGATTTTGTGTATAATACCTTTGATTACGACAGGCTGCTCACTTTGCTGGCAATGAACATGTTGCTGGCCAATGGAAGCACATATTACCACAATTACTTTCTGTACCACGAAACAGAAAACCCCGGAAAATGGTTTATGTTTCCATGGGACCTTGACTTAACTTTCTCAGCCTACACCAAATGGTATCCCTTTCACAGCAGTTCCGGTTACTGGACACCGGACAACCCCCTTCATGAGAGATCGCTGATAGACGACCAGGTTTTTGCGGATATAAAAACAAGGATTTCAGATCTGGCCGGCACGGTGTTCAACCCAGAGCGCCTCTTTCCGGTAACTGACAGCCTCCATGATTTATTGCTTCCTTACATTCTGCTCGACACCACAGATAAAGTTGAAGACATTGCCATGTGGGAAGAGTACATTGATGCGAATCGTGATTTCATAACCGGCCGATACAGCCATCTTATTTACCAGGTGAACCACTGTCCGCGGAATTTTACGCTTGATAAAACAGAGGGTTACCATACCCCTGAAGAATCGGTTCAGTTTTCATGGGAGGCCTCAGTTGACCCCAACGGACTTCCTGTTACATATAACCTTTATATAAGCATGGATCAGAGCTTTGAAGATTCCACCACCCTTGTGGTTACCGGCCTGACCGCAAATCAATACACCTCCGGCCCGCTGGAAAATGAGGGCAGGTATTTCTGGAAGGTTGAAGCCACCAACAACTCATTCAACATTGAAGGTTTTGACACGTACAATCCTTTATACATTAGCAAAGGAATACCTCCACTGGTAATCAATGAGATCAATTATAAATCAGCCCCCGAAACAGATGCGGAAGACTGGGTTGAGTTTTTCAATCCCCTTGACACTGTAGTGAGTCTGGCAGGCTGGTATTTTATGGACGATGACGATGCCCACAAATTTATTTTCCCGGCAGGGGCTTTTATTGAACCGCAGGGTTACCTGGTACTTTGCAGGGATACTTCCATGTTCTTTCAGCATTACGCTGATACGATGAATGTATCGGGCAATATGGATTTCGGATTGAAAAGCGAGGGCGAGATGATAAGATTGTATCACCCAACAGGTTACCTTGTGGATATGCTTACTTACCGGAGTGAATTTCCCTGGCCTGGCACCCCCAATGGCCTTGGCCCGACCCTGGAGCTGATCAATCCGGAGTTGGACAATGCGCTGGCGTTAAGCTGGGATGCTTCGGCAGGCAATGGAACACCGTGCAGGAAAAACAGCGTTTACATTCCGGGCTCAGGGAGCGATTACCGGCCTGATCCGTTAATATCCGTCAGCCCCAATCCATTTGTTCACCTGACCCATGTTTTATTTGAACTTGCCGGACATCAAACAGTACGGGTTATTGTCTATAACGCGGCGGGTCTGAAAATCATGGAACAAAAAAGGCTTTCCGGGCCGGGAAAACAGTGTATAAGCCTTGATATGCAAGCATTTCCTGCCGGAATATATTATATCAGTGTGGATGCAGAACACACATCCGCCGGAACAATTAAAGTGTTAAAAACGGGCCGGTAAAGGGGTCATCATTTGTGCCGGACCCCAATGTTTACGAGCTTATCGCCATCCTGTATTTACCGTTTGATCAATCGGGCAGATACACTCCGGGGCTCTCCTGCGCCGGTGTAAACCACTTTCAGATAATATATGCCGTTGTTCCCGTTTTCAGCAGATACAGTTTTTTCCTGTAATCCGGCGGCGGATATCCATTCATTATGCTGCCAGATGCAGGCGCCCAAAGAATTGAACAGCCGAAGGTTAACTTCCCCTTTTCCCGGAGTGTAGAATTTAATGGTAACTTCATCCGAAAAAGGATTGGGCCATACATTGACTTCCAATTCATCCCGGCCGGGCTGAGAAAAAATTCCGACAGGGTTGCAGGGGTCACAACTGCTGAAACAAAAACCGGTCAGTGTTGAATCCGTTTCAGGGACAGAGATATAGCGGTTAAAACCGCCCTGGCCATCGTCGTGTCCGCATTCAGGCGGAACCATTTCAACGGAATCCCAGATCATGCCGTTGATGAATTTGTATTCATGATATTCTCCCGACATCATGGGGAGGGTTACTGCGAATATACCATTGCCGATGTCGGTCATTTCCGTGCCTGCAGGTTCCCATCCCTGAAAGCTGCCGGCCAGGTGAATTCCATCGGGGGATACAACCTCTTTGGACATATCCACCCTGAAGGTGATGTCCACTTCAACGGGAATATAACCGCAGGGATTGCAGCTCCCGAAACACACTTCGTTGAGGGTGGTATTGGCATTCGGTACTGTATAAAATCTGTTATAGCCGCCAACGCCATTGGAAACACCACAGGCAGCAGGCACCTGTTCCTCTCCGGTCCAGTCGTTTCCGTTGATGTATTTATACTCGACATATTCCCCCGCTGACAATGTAATGGTATGTGAATATAGTCCGTTGCCCATATCGGTCATTTCAGTGGATCCCGGGTTCCATCCCTGGAAACTGCCTGCAATATGCACGCCATTGGGCGATACCGTTTGCTCCGACATGTCTACCTTGAAAGTAATGTTAACGGGTGAGCCACAGGGAGCGCAGCTTCCAAAACAAACGGCAACCAGGATGGTGTCGTTGGCCGGTACGGTCAGGTACCGGTTGTTGTTCTGGGCGCATTCCGGGGGGACACTTTCGTCCTCGCCCCATGCATCGCCGTTGATGTATTTGTATTCAAGTGATTCACCTTCAGTGAAACCGGCAGTGTACTCATAGATATTGTTTGAGGTCAGGATCATCGCGGTTCCCCCGGGGTTCCACCCCTGGAAGCTGCCGGCGATGTGGACCCCTTCCGGGGGCACAGTCTGCAGCGACATGTCCACCCTGAAGGTTACTTCCACTGCCATAACAGCAGAGCATGCTATGAAAGTGATAAAGGCAATGAAAAATGAGCGTGCTGTTGTTCTCATAAACTGTAATTCATTGGTTAGTCATTCAGAAGCTGTCAGGAACCTGTGCGCCCATACCACCGTTCGGTTCCCAAACATCCACTTTATCCTGGTTATTCACCTGCCCGTCCATGTTGAAGTCCCCGGCTTCGTATCCGGAGTTGCCGGCTGTGGGTGTCCAAACATCAACCTTATCACTGTTATTGACCTGCCTGTCGGCATTACCGTCACCGCCGGCCATTCCCCACTGCCCGGGCGCCAATTGCTTGTGGGCAATGAAACCACCATAAACCTGGTCAGCGCCTGTTGTGAAATCATAAGTATAAACTCCGCCGTTTTCCAAAAGTGCATTCTGTGACATGACCCCCAGGTGGTTTCTGCTCCAGATCACAGCAAAGAGGTTATCATCGATGCTGCCGGTAAAATTCAGGAGGCTGCTTCCATCGGCGCCAACAACGGAGCCGTCATTAAGCAGGAAGGCAGCCTGACGTGCAATGACCGAATCGGAGGTGGCAGTAATGGCGCTGCCTGTGGTTTCACGCAATTCAACCAGCACCCAGTCAACCACATTGCTGTTGGGAATGGGGCTTGCCTGTTCAGAGCCATTGTAATTCCAGGGAGAAGTATTGAATGGCTGTTGGAAAGGAATGTAACCGGCGCTGTTGAGGGATGTGTTCATACCGGATCCATTGAATGGCCCTTCGAGGTAAACGGTAATATCCACATCATAGGATGGCGCCGGGCAGGGATCGCAGCTTGAGAAACAAACATCCGGAAGGGTAATGGCTGCATCCGGAACAGAAAAATACCTGTTGCTGCCGGCGCTGCACTGTTGTGGAACATTTTCGGCCCCCGGCCAGTCAATGCCGTTGATGAATTTATACTCATGGTAATCGTTCTCATTCAATGTGAGGGTAACTTCGTACAGGCTGTTTCCAATGTCAGACATGGCTGTTGCAGCGGGATCCCATCCCTGGAAGCTTCCTGCAACATGAACGCCTTCGGCAGCCACAGTTTCATACGACATATCCACCCTGAAAGTGACATCGATCTGTGCGGGATTGCAGATGTTGCAACTGCCGAAACAAACGGCCATCAATGTAGTATCAGTTTCAGGAATATTAATATATCTGTTGTTGTTTGCATTGCATGGCCAGGGCACGGTTTCGTCCATTCCCCAATCATTGCCGTTAATAAACTTGTACTCATGATAAACCCCTGATTGCAGCGTAAAAGTGATTTCATATACGTTGTTTCCTATATCAGACATCTCAGACAAGCCGGGGTTCCAACCCTGGAAGGATCCGGCGATGTGTACCCCTAACGGGGAAATCGTTTCATTCGACATATCCACCCTGAAAGTGACATCAACATCGGTAGTGGGAGAGCACGGGTCGCAGCTCCCGAAGCACACCAGCTGAAGGGTTGAATCCTGGCCGGGGATGGTGAGATAACGGTTCAGACCTGCAGCACATTGGGCCGGAACAGATTCATCTTCTCCCCACTGTGTGCCATTTATGTATTTGTATTCAATGTAATCGCCAATGGCGAGAGGGGTGGTGAAGGAATAAACATTGCCACCGATGTGAAGCATCTCCGTAGCGCCCGGATTCCAGCCCTGGAATGAGCCGGCTATATGCACTCCGTTGGGGGAAACTGTTTCGTTCGACATGTCCACCTGGAAGGTAATGTTTACATTTGGGGAGTTACATTCAATGCAACTTCCGAAACAAACGGCCAGAAGCACAGTGTCGTTGGCAGGTACGTCAAAGAACCGGTTGTATCCGCCATAACCGTCGGGTTCGCCGCAGGCAGCCGGGACAGTCTCCACAAAAGCCCAGTCCATCCCGTTGATAAACTTGTAATTGTGGTGTTCTCCCTGGTTAAGGGTGAAGGTAAGGGCATAAATTCCGTTTCCCATGTCTGTCATTAATGACGAGGCCGGATTCCAGCCCTGGAAACTGCCTGCTATATGCACACCGTCGTTGGACACAACCTGTTGCGACATATCCACCCGGAAGGTCACTTCCACTGAGTTTGCGTTGAAGGCAAAGCAGGTAAACAAAGCCGTAAAGGCTATTGAAAAGGCGAGTGTAAAAAGTTTGTTTTTCATATCCTGTAACTTTTTTGTTAGTAATTCACTAATTGTTTTCAGAGGGGCAAAGATAATAAAAAATCCTTAAACCTTTTCATTTATCTCACTCCGGCACCTGTCCGCCTGACCCCGTATTGGGCACCCACACATCGTTTTTGTCGCCGTTGTTTACCTGACCGTCCATGTTGAAATCGCCGTATTTGTAACCTCCTGTTCCTGCCTGCGGCGTCCACACATCGTTTTTATCTCCATTATTGACCTGGTTGTCGGCGTTGCCATCTGCGCCAGCCATGCCCCAGATGCCCGGGCCGATTTCATTGTGGGCGTTGATCCCGCCGAATGCCTGGCCGGAGCTGGTGGTAAAATCCCAGTGGTAAGCGCCGTTGGTTTCAGGCAACCCTCCGGAAGACATCACGCCGAGGTGGTTACGGTGCCGGATTACCACAAAAAGGTTGTTGAGGATCACATGGCTGAACGGGATGGGGGAATTGCCGTCGGTCCCGGCAGCAGAACCGTCCTCCAAAAGGAAGGCGGCCTGCCTGCCAATCATGGTTGAGGGCAATGCTGATGAGGCATCTACTGCATCGCGGAATTCAAGAAGGATCCAGTCCACCACACCTGTGTTGGGGATGGAGGTTACTGATTCGGTTCCTGTGTAATTCCAGGGTGCAGCATTATAAGGTTGCGCCAGTGGGAAACCGGGTATGCCTGTCAATACGGCGTTCATGCCGGCGCCA
>JAFGME010000251.1 GCA_016927695.1 Bacteroidales bacterium | reverse complement strand
TAGTAATTTGCACCGGTTTTTGAATGTGGAAGAAAAACGAAAAGCTGGATAATTTTTATTGCTAACTTAAATTTTGTGATTATGAGAAAATTTACCCTGTTACTTGCATTCTTAATCTTTGCAGGAATGCAGGTTGTTCTTGCACAACAAAAAGTTGTGAAAGGAAAGGTCACAAGTTCGGATGACGGCCAGGGGATTCCGGGTGTGACAGTTCTCGTCAAAGGAACAACCATAGGTACGACATCACTGGTGGATGGCGCTTATGAGCTTTCCTTTGATGCCAGGCACAATGTGCTGGTATTCTCCTATGTGGGTATGAAAACCCAGGAAGTTACGGTGGGGGACAAAACGACCCTCGATGTGGCGCTTGAACCAGACGTGCTCAACATCGAAGGGGCAGTGGTCACCGCCATCGGTATCAAAAGGGAAACCAAAGCCCTTGGATATTCGGTTACCGAAGTCGGGAATGAAGAGATCAACCGTACCCAGAACACCAATGTGGTGAACGCCCTCAGCGGCAAGGTGGCCGGCGTCCAGGTAGTCAACTCCTCCGGGGCCGCAGGCGCCGCTTCTTTCATCACCGTCAGGGGTGTTGCATCCATCCTTGGGGAAAATCAACCCCTCTTCGTGGTTGACGGCGTTCCCATCAACAACGACCAGTCTTATTCCGGGAATCCCGATGATGCCGACAACAACCTCCTCGACGGTGTGGCTTACTCCAACCGTGCCATCGATCTCAACCCCGAGGACATTGAGTCCATGTCCGTGCTGAAAGGCGGGGCAGCAACCGCACTTTATGGTGTACGTGCCGCCAACGGCGCCATCATCATTACCACCAAGAAAGGCGCTTCCACCCCCGGCAGAAAAATCGTTGCCAACCTGCACAGTTCGGTATCCTTTGACCAGGTAAATCAATTCCCTGAATTGCAGGATAAGTACTCTCAGGGTTACGATTTCGGCGACGGCCCGGAATACCTCGGTCCGGAAACCGGATGGCCGGCCTCCTGGGGACCCGCCATCTCCTCCCTGGAATATGACGGCGATGCCACTTACAAATGGGACAGATGGGGAGCCCTTGTTCCCAAAGGCACAGGTAACGGAAAAGCTTTGGAAGCCTACGATAATGCAGGTGATTTCTTCAGAACAGGCGTAACCTACAACAACTCCCTCAACCTGTCAGGGGGAAGCGACAAGGCAACCTACTACTTCTCCATCGGAGATGTCAGTTCCCAGTCGATCATCCCCAACAATAAATACCGCAAAACATCGGTGAAGATTGCCGGAAGCTCGAACATCAGTGATAAAATCAAGGCATCAGGATCCATCAACTTTATTAAATCCGGCGGCGACAGGATACAGCAGGGATCCAACCTGTCAGGGGTAATGCTTGGCCTGGTGCGTACCCCCCCTTCATTTGACAACTCCAACCATTATGAAGATGCAGCGGATGAACCGCTTGCATATTCCTTCCCCGACGGCAGGCAGAGGAACTACCGCGGCGGCGGCGGATATGACAACCCCTACTGGACCATCAACAAAAACATCCTTACCGACAATGTAAACCGCATGATCGGAAATGCCACTTTCGATTATATGCCCTTTGAATGGATGACCATCACCTACAGGCTGGGTAACGACTTCTACAGCGACAGAAGGGATTATTCAATTGCCAAATACTCCAGGGCATACCCTGACGGTCAGGTAACCGATGACAACCACTTTGTCAGCGATATCAACGCCGACCTCCTCCTTAATGTCAGAAGGCAGCTAACTGAAGATTTGGACTTCACTTTTACGCTGGGTCACAACATGTTCCAGCACTATTACAAACAGCAGTATCAGCAGGGCGACGGCCTGTCGATCCTCGACTTTTATCATATTTCAAATGCAAAAAGCGTGATCGCCAGGACAAATATTGAGAAGTTCAGGACTGCCGCAATTTACGGCGATATCGGGTTAGGGTACAGAAGCATGCTCTACCTGAATATTACCGCCAGGAACGAATGGACAACAACCCTGCCGGAAGACAACAATTCCTTCTTCTATCCTTCCTTCAGCGGCGGTTTTGTGTTTACAGAGCTTCCGGGATTGCAGGATAATACCATCCTTCCCTTCGGAAAAATCAGAGCTTCCTATGCTATGGTTGGTAATTTTGCAGACCCTTACAAGACCCTGTCCTATTACCAGTCGACAACCACCGGGGATGGCTGGACCGCCGGACTTGCATTCCCATATATGGGTATTCCCGGCTTCGAGCTTCAGGGAACCATCACCGATCCGGAACTTCAGCACGAAAGCCTGAAAGCTTTTGAAATAGGCCTTGACCTGAGATTCCTTGACAACCGTATCGGCCTCGATTTCTCATACTATAACAACCAGCACGAAGACCTCCTCCTTGACGTGCCCATCGCCTCCTCCACCGGCTACCAGGTATTCTATACCAACGCCGGGTCAATGGAAAACAAGGGTATTGAAGTGCTGGCAAGGGGTACTCCGGTGAAGACCAAAGATTTTAACTGGGACCTCCTTGTGAATTTCTCAAAAAACACCAACGAGGTGCTTGAGCTTGCCGAAGGGGTTGAAAATGTGTATGTCGGCGGCTTTACCGATCCTCAGATCCGCGCCGTTGTCGGAAAATCCTACGGATATATCTACGGCACCAAGTTCCTCTATGATGATGCCGGCAATTATATCATCCAGGACGACCCAAGTGCCCCCAACTTTGGATATCCCATCAGTGATTATGAAGTGGGGGAGATTGGGCCCACCCTTCCCGACTGGATCATGGGCATCACCAATGATTTTAGGTACAAGAGCATCTCCCTTTCCTTCCTTTTCGACATCCGCCAGGGCGGTAATATCTGGAACGGAACGCGCGGCGCCATGTATTATTTCGGAACCCACAAGGACACTGAGAACAGGGATGAAACCAAGGTGTTTGAAGGATCCTACGGACATATCGGCGCTGACGGCAGCATCTATCATTATGATGCCGCTGGAAATGAAGTGGCAGGTCCCGGCGGCTCCAACTCCACTTCCGTTCCATTGGGACAGGCCTGGTACATCGATGGCGAAGGCAGCGGTTTCACAGGGCCTGCCGACCAGTTCATCGAAGAGATCAACTGGGTGCGCCTCAGGGAACTCAGCCTGAGCTACAGGTTTAACCCCGAATTGTTCTCGAAAACATTCATCAGGGACCTCAGCATATATTTTGCCGGAAGGAACCTCCTGCTCTTCACCGACTATACGGGAATTGACCCGGAAACCAGTCTGTACGGCTCTCATAACTCCCAGGGTATGGATTACTTCAACATGCCCGGCACCAGAACTTATACGGTCGGCCTGAAGGCTTCCTTTTAATTGATTATTAAATGAATAAAACAGAACAGATATGAAAAAAATAAATTTTAATAAGATCAGTTTTCTGTTGATCCTTCCGTTTTTACTTTTTTCATGTGAAAAATGGATAGATCCGGATATCAACATTGATCCCAACAACCCGGCAGAGGTAACAGTTGACCTGCTGCTGCCCTCCGTTCAGGTGGACCTTGCTTTCCAGTTAGGAGGAGACCTGATGCGTCCGAATGCTATGTGGATACAGCAGCTTTCAGGCGTTTCGAGGCAGTCTCTTTCCTATGAACGTTTCGTTTACCGTGAATCGGATGTTGACAACGTTTGGGCTGTTTCACTCTACCCGACCGTTCTAATGAACTGCAAGATCATCATTGATAAGGCTGCCGAAGAGGGTTCACCTCATTATGCCGGCGTGGCCAAAGTGCTGACAGCTTACACCTTAGGTGTGATGACCGATGTATGGGGCGACATACCCTATTCACAGGCTTTCCAGGGGTCAAAGGAACTCATTCCGGCTTTTGACACGCAGGAGCAGATCTATGCCGCTATTGATGAACTTCTGAATGACGCCATTACTGATCTGGCAGCCCAGACAAGTACACTGTCACCGGGAAGCAGCGACCTGATGTACGCCGGCGACCGCGGTATGTGGACCAAAGCTGCCTGGACAATCAAAGCAAGGTATGCTTTACACCTTTCGAAGAAAAATGGCAATGCCGCTTATACCAGCGCCCTCCAGCATCTGGCCAACGGCTTTGGCAGCAATGACGAAGACCTTGAGTTCGTATTTGGCAGCAACAACCTTGAAGAAAACCCGACCTATCAGTTTGACAGGGACAGGGGCGACATCAGGGTTGGGGCCAAAATCGTTGATATGATGACTGCTACAGGCGACCCGAGGCTTCCTTTATATGCCGCACCGGATGAAAACGGAGCTTACACCGGAGCCGGCCCGGGCAGCGCCAACGGAAGTGCATCATGGATCGGTCCGGGATTTGCATCCCCCACCTCCCCGGTGCCTTTCATCTCCTACACCGAACTTTTGTATATCAAGGCGGAAGCTTTGCTCAAAACAGGAGACAATGCTGGAGCCATTGCCGCTTATAACGACGCACTTCAGGCCTCATTGGAAAAACACGGCGTGTTTGACCAGACATGGTTCGATGCCAACAAATTCACGGGCGCAACCATTGACCTGGCCACCATCATCTGGGGCAAATATGTGTCGTTATTCATGCAGCCGGAGGTTTTTGTTGACATGAGACGCACCGACCTGCTGCAAACCCTGACTATTCCGACAGCAGCCACCCTCTCCGAGTTTCCGCGCAGGTGGCCCTATGCCACATCGGAAAAAACTTACAACACTGCCAATGTGCCCAGTGTTTCCCTCACCTCAAAACTGTGGTGGGATCAGTAAAATACAACCGGATTCTTATAAAAAGGCCGTCCCCGGGACGGTCTTTTTTTTTAAACATGCCCCTGTTTGAAACATATCCTGTTTGTATCCGTTATACATCCCTGAATTTATGATCTTTGCAAAAACAGTTGGTTTAATTAAGATAAGAATGAATACTTTTGTTTGATAAATTAAGTTCCAACCAATTTAAAATTTTAACAGTTATGAAAAAAACGATTTTGATGATGATTGCCATAGCGTTCGGAGTAACAGCCATGGCACAATTTACTTACGGTCCTAAGCTGGGCCTCAACCTGGCCAACCAATCGGGCGATGATGTGGATAACAATTCCATGCTGATCGGTTTCAACCTCGGCGCTTTTGGGAACTATGCCATTAACGACATGTTCTCCATTCAACTGGAAGCCCTGTATGATACCAAAGGGGCAAATTATGAGTACACAGTAAACAATGAAACGGAGAAGTATCCGGCAAGCCTCGGGTATCTGAGTTTCCCGATTTTTGCCAAAGCCGCTTTCGGCAGCGGGGATACGAAGTTTTTCGGAGAGATAGGCCCTCAGATCGGTTTATTGATGAGCGCCAAATATGATGGCGATTCGGAAATAAAAATCGGCAATGAAACCTATAAATACAAGGACAATTATAAAAGCACTGACTTTGGTCTTGGCATTGGCGCAGGCGCCCTCATTCCGGCAGGAGGCATGACCCTGATGATTGACGCCCGTTACACAATGGGATTAAGCAGCATAGGTGAAGAGCAGGATGTATTCACAGGCATTGATCCGGTTACCTTCCAACCCATGTATGAAAAGCAGACCCCGGATATCAAAAACGCTGTGATCGGCATTGGCGTAGGATTGATTTTTGGCGGGGAGTAAGTCCAAAAATAAAAAAAGTTTAACCCACATTGCAGCTTAATGCGCTAAAATTCAAAAAAAATCTGTTAATAACCCTGAATTTATTAACAACG
>JAFGME010000250.1 GCA_016927695.1 Bacteroidales bacterium | reverse complement strand
TTTTCCCTGACCAGCCGGAAATTGTCAAGGAACTTTTTCTTCCTTTCAACGTTTTTCGAGGTGATGTCGGCCTCACACAGCAACATGAGGTCTTCGGTGTCGTCGCCCGCTTCAAACAGCAAGCGCCTCACAGCCGAATCCGTTACATTTTCCTCTGCCAGCGCAATAGGCCTCAAATGAAGCATCACCATTTTCTGGACATATTTCATCTTTTCATTTAAGGGAAGCTTCAGTTGCCGGAAAATGGAGGGTATCATTTTGTAACCTAAAAACTCATGCCCGTGAAAAGTCCATCCGTTTTTATCATCAAATTTTTTTGTCGGGGGTTTGGCAATGTCATGAAGCAATGCGGCCCACCTGAGCCAGAGGTCGTCTGACCTTTCTGCAACATTGTCAAGGACCTTCAGGGTATGATAAAAGTTGTCCTTATGCCCGATTCCATCAATCACCTCAACTCCTTTCAAAGCGACAAGCTGAGGAAAAAACTGATTCAATAACCCGCTTTCGTCCAATAGTTTAAAACCCGTTGACGGCTTTGGCGAAAGGATGATCTTATTAAGCTCTTCGGATATTCGTTCAGCAGAGATGATCCCCAACCGCTCCGCATTCATTTTTATCCCTTCGAAAGTATTGACATCAATAGTGAAATCAAGCTGGGTGGCGAACCTGACAGCTCTCATCATTCTCAGCGGATCGTCGGCAAAGGTGATCCCGGGGTCAAGAGGTGTTCTGATCAGTCTGTTGTCCAGGTCTCTTATCCCGCCAAAAGGATCGATGAAATCCCCCCATTCCTCTTTGCTTAAACCTATGGCCATGGCGTTGATGGTGAAATCCCTGCGGTTCTGGTCGTCTTCAAGGGTTCCGGATTCAACCACAGGTTTACGTGAATCCCTTCGGTAAGATTCCTTACGGGCGCCAACAAATTCAAGCTGGTACTCATCTTTGTCGCGATAACGTAACATGGCGGTTCCAAAATTTCGGAATACTTTTACCCCTCCTGTTACCCCTTTGTTTTCAGATACTTTATTAGCCAGCTCAATACCGCTTCCGACAGCCACAATGTCAATGTCCTTACACTCCCTGCCCATGAAGCTATCTCGCACATAACCTCCTACTACATAGGCCTTTACACCCAATTCACCTGCTGCCTCGGAAATCATCCGAAATACCTTATCCTGAATAAATTCTTTCAAAATAACTCCTGCTACTTTGATTTATCAAGTATCACTTTCGACAGGTATGCCTGCCCTTCCGATTCAGCAACCACCAGGTAAACACCCCCGGGATATCCGCTCAGATCAAGGGTGACTGTTTTACTGTCTGCCATTTGCAGGCATACACACCTTCCTGTGTAATCATATACGCGGCAGGTATGGATGATGTCTTCACTTTCCACCATCACCATTCCGCCGGAAGGGTTCGGATACAGTTTCAGGGTTTTGAAGCCTGTTTCTTCTATTCCCAGTTTCCAGTCGGCCTGGGCTGTGTTTGACGCCTGCGACTCCCCCTCGTCATATCGGGCAGTCACCCAATAATCATAACTGCCGCTCACCGGTAACTGGTCGGTATAAAATTTGGCATTGGTTTCAGCAATCATACCTCCGTTCCTGTAAATCCTGAAATTATTGAACTCCTTCGAAGGCGGATCATAGTCAATGACAACCTCCCCGAACATTGCCGTTCCTCCGGCGCTTTCATCGTAAAGCGCCAGACCGCAGTACCCGGTTTTGTAAGTTGTGTCATAAACTGTCACCAGCAGGGAGTCATTGATGGAAATCTCGAAACTGCCATCATGCACCTTTACACTCAGGTCATTCATTGTTTCCCATCCGGGCTGAATAACCTCATTAAACGTCCAGTCGGCGAGAAGGATAAACTCATTGTCAACCTGTTTCCCGAATGAATAGTACTGCCAGCCGCCTGTGTTCCCGACAAGGAAAAGATATCCTGACTTCCAGAATCCATTACTGAATAACTGTTGCGGATTGCAATTCAGGAAAAAGCCGACGCCTTTAGGATCTGTCCCGGTTTTTTTGGATACCTGGGCAGAAAGTTCATATTCATCCATCTGGAAATCAAAAAACACGGAAGCGTACCTGGTGTCATTGTTTCCCGCATCAAAACCGGACTGGATCTGGTTCCATGTACCGGAAACGTTGATCCATTCGCTGCTTCCCTGACCTTCAAAATCCCACGAAAGGGATACTTTCCCCGTTTCTTCATCCAGAAGGGCGTTCAGGTTGGAAGGGGCAATAAGCCCCGGAGTTTCTGTTTCCACAGCTATATCGTCTAACATAAAAACAAAAGCATCTGTTGAAATACACTGAATGGCAATGTACACGTTCTGGTTATCATAAACCCCGATATCGAACTGTTTGCTTGCCCATCCGGTGGCAGGGGCAAGCAATGGATCCGGTCCGGAAATAATCTGAAAATCGCCGGGGCTGTTACCTCCGGTTGAAACCCCTACCTTGTATTTTTCAAGTCCGTAGTCGGCCGTATACGACTTCACCCAAAAAGAGAGGCTTGAATTATTCCCTAAGGCGATCTGCGGTGAGATCAGCCAATCATTATTGGATTTTGGGGGAATGGAAGAGAAGCAGGCTGCGAACTTGCTGCCCCCGTGGGGTTGCAGGGCAGGGTCTTCCCCTAATGAAGGCGCTGTCTTTGACGGGTCGAACACGATAAATGCCATAGGATCGTATGCATGGGGGAAAGAAACCCCCTCAAATCCATAGGTCTCTGCTGAATCCAGATCGGAGGTTGTCCAGGGGGTAAAATCCAGTGTGAAATCCGCCAACGATTCAAAATCAAGGGAAATACCTGCGGTGACAATGTCTCCGGCGGGTTGTGCGATTCCCGGATCCGGAAGGATAAATGACTCCGGGTGTTCAGCCCTGAGGGCTCTTTTGTGCATTCCACCCTGTCCCTGTGAGGCGGTCAGAGAGATTAAAATAATACAAAGAATTATCAGATTGTTTTTCATTGCTCTATCCTTTCCTTTTGCCGCTTCTAATATTCTTTTTCTTTAACAAGCTCTCCGTTCTCGAAAAATTCTTCCTTAATGATCTTTCCCGATTCATCCCATGTGGTGAATTTTCCTGTTCTCACTCCCATATTCCACTCGCCCTCTTTCTTCCTGAGTCCGTTTTCAAAGTAGTTCGTCACCAGGCCATGGGCTTTGCCGTCTTTCCAGTTCTCAATGGCATCCGGATTGCCGTTTTCATGGTACCATTTCCACAACCCGGTTTGTTTGCCATTTTCGAAAATCCCTTCGCTTCTCACCTGGCCGTTG
The DNA here is from genome assembly GCA_016927695.1 of Bacteroidales bacterium. GTDB lineage: Bacteria > Bacteroidota > Bacteroidia > Bacteroidales > JAFGHD01 > JAFGHD01. The sequence goes on along the minus strand of JAFGME010000250.1, from coordinate 7,445 downwards.
TTATACCATTTTATTTCCGGGCCTTCCTGCAGTCCGCTTTTCCAATTCACTTCCGAGTGTTTTGCACCGTCCTTGTACCATCCGAGCCAGATGCCTTCCTGTTTGTCATCCTTCCAGCCTCCGTCGTATTGCAACTGTCCGTTATCATGCCAATATAACCATTTCCCGTCCCTCTTTCCATTCAGGAACGACCCCTCAAGATAAACATTGCCGTTGGCATGGAACTTTTTCCAGGCGCCGGTCCTTTTACCGTTTTCATAGCGGCCTTTCAGCTCGGGGATGCCATCGGGATAATACGACTCATAATCGCCGTCCAGCAGTCCGTTTTCATAACTGCATTTCTCTTTCACCAAAGAATCGTTGAAATAACCTGTAACATCACCTGAATACAGTTTCCCCGACATATATGCCGTATCGTTTCTGAGTTCAAGGTCTGACATTTTCACTTCGCGTGTACAGGATACCATGATCGCCATGAATACAAAGGCAGGTATTAATTTCTTCATAATCGCATTTTTTTAATGCAGCAAAATTAATCAAAACAAATAAACCTGAAATGAAATAAGAAAGGGAAGGGTGTTACACTCAATAAAAAAAGGCCAGAAAACAAGATATAGATGGGACAAGTTTTCTGACCTTCAAATTAACCAACCAAAACCAAATTTACAAATTAAAATTAACCACCATGAAAAATCATCAGATTACATTAACCAGTGAGTTAGTGTTATTTAAAGAACCGTTTAATGGCTTGCAAACAGTGTGCCATACTTTTTATCTATTTGTTTTTCAATTATTTAAATAAACTTTCGGAATGGGTTATCCTGTCAGGCCATTTTGCCGGCACTCATGAAATGCCCGCAAGCCTTATGTTTGCTAAAATGCATCCGGCTATTCTTCCTCTCCAAAAACGTAATGTGTTTACGTATTTGGATATCAATCAGATATTGATTGCTGATTTTCAAACTATTACACCTGTAAGATCGAAAAAATCCGCTTCAGTAATTTTCACATTACAGAAATTCCCGGTCAGAACGCCTGTGCCGGTGGCGGGTATCAAAACTTCATTGTCAACTTCCGGGGAGTCGTATTCTGTCCGGCCTGTATAAAACAGTCCCTCCTGCCCGTCGATAAGCACTTTAAATATTTTACCCTTCTTTTGCATGTTAAGTTCAAGAGAAATATTCTGCTGCAAATCCATGAGAAACTCCAGCCTCCGAAGTTTCTCTTTCAAAGGAATATTATCGCGTATTTTTCCGGCGGCCGTTCCATCCTCATGTGAATAAGCAAAAACTCCGAGCCTGTCGAAACGCACCTCCCGGATAAAACCGGCCAATTCTTCGAATTCCTTCTCTGTTTCGCCCGGATAACCGGTAATAACGGTAGTCCGGATGGCTGCTTCAGGAAGTATGGAACGTATTTTCCCGATGGCTTCACAGATATACTTTTTGCTATGACCCCGGTGCATCGACTTCAGTATCCTGTCACTGATATGCTGCACAGGTACATCCACATATTTGCAGATCTTCTCCTCATCTTTCATGAGCAAAAGCAAATCTTTGAGAATTGCAGAAGGATAAAGATAATGCAGCCTGATCCATTCCGGTCCGCTTACTTTCACAAGCGATTTCAGCAAAGTGACCAGATTTGTGCCATCATGAAGATCTTTACCGTAGCTCCCTGTATCCTGTGAAATCAGGAGTAGCTCCCCGGCTCCTTTTCCGGATAAATGAATTGCCTCTGCAACAATATCTTTCACGGGAACAGAAGTATGCTTGCCCCTGATCATCGGAATGGCGCAAAAAGAACATCTCCGGTCGCATCCTTCGGCAATTTTCAGATAGGCATAATGCGAGGGGGTGGTGGTTAACCTCTTTTGATGAACCTCCGGTTGATAAACCGCACCGATGTAGCCAAGCACCTCTTTGAGCCGGTTGACTCCAAAAAATGCATCCACTTCAGGCATTTCAGCCTTCAGCTCTTCTAAATAGCGCTGTGACAGGCAACCAGTGACGATAAGATGGTCAACGAGCCCGCTTTTCTTTGCCCTGGCATATTCCAGAATGGTATCAATGGATTCCTGCTTTGCATCGTTTATGAAGCCACAAGTGTTGATAATTACGGTCGGAGGATCGCCCCGGAAGGTATCTCCTGCATCCACGGTAAATCCCTGACAGGCAAGCTGAGTCATCAGGTATTCGGAATCCACCGTGTTTTTTGAACATCCTAAGGTGATGAGGCGTATGGCTTTTTTGGACATCTATTTAAACAGGCTGTCAACAAACTCAATCCTGTTGAAGACCTGAAGGTCGGCGATCTTTTCCCCGACCCCGATATATTTAACAGGTATTTTAAACTGATCTGAAATACCGATCACCACGCCGCCTTTGGCTGTGCCATCCAACTTGGTAAGCGCCAGTGCATTTACCTCTGTGGCGGCAATAAACTGCCTGGCCTGTTCAATGGCATTCTGGCCGGTGGAAGCATCAAGCACGAGCAATATTTCGTGCGGGGCATCAGGAACAAGCTTTTGCATCACCCTTTTTATTTTGGAAAGCTCGTTCATCAGGTTGATTTTATTATGCAATCTTCCTGCCGTATCAATGATGACCACATCTGTCCCGCCTGCCAGCGCCGTTTTTACCGTTTCAAAGGCCACCGATGCCGGGTCTGCGTTCATCCCCTGGTTTACCACAGGCACCCCTGCTCTTTCCGACCAAATAACCAACTGCTCCACCGCTGCAGCCCTGAATGTGTCAGCTGCACCTAAGAGCACTGATTTTCCGGCATTTTTAAACTGATGGGCGAGTTTGCCAATGGTGGTTGTCTTCCCGACGCCGTTTACACCCACCACCATGATTACATAAGGTTTAATCCCCGTAGTGAAGTTAAAATCCGTCAGATCTCCTGCATTGTTTTCCAGAAGAAGGCCTGCAATTTCCTCTTTGAGTATCCTGTTCAGTTCTGCGGCGCCTAAAAATTTGTCCCTTGATACCCTTTGCTGTATCCTCTCAATGATCCTCAGTGTAGTGTCTACCCCGACATCAGATGTAACCAGTATTTCCTCGAGGTTATCCAGCACATCTTCATCGACCTTCGATTTTCCGGCCACAGCCCTTGATATCCTTGTTAAAACACTTTCACGGGTTTTCTCTAGGCCATCATCGAGTTTTTGTTTCTTTTCCTTTGAAAATATGCTGAACAGACCCATACCTGATTATAATAAAAAAGCTTCTCCCCTTTCAGGAAAAAGCCTTGATAAATCTTTTGCCGGACGAATTATTTCCTTTCGATAAAATTCTTCACTTCCTCCATATGCATTACTTTTTCCTTGAAAACGTATGCACCGGTTTTATCAGACTTCACCATACGGATCACCTTAGCGTAATTTTTTGAACCCGTCTGAAGTGTAGCAACAACTTTCTTTGCCATATCTTATCGTATTATTTTATTTCCTTGTGAACTGTAACTCTTTTAAGCACCCGGTTATATTTTTTCAATTCAAGCCTTTCCGGTGTGTTCTTTTTATTTTTTGTGGTAACATAACGTGATGTGCCCGGCATTCCACTTGCCTTATGCTCAGTGCATTCCATTATTACCTGTATTCTAGCATCTTTGCTCTTCTTTGCCATGACAACGGATTTTTAAATTGGCGTGCAAAATTAATTCATTCATTATTAAAAACCTAATATTAAATCAAAAAAATATTTCCCTACATTTGATCCTTATGACATGGGAAAGTCTGATAAAAAATTTTGAAGTCTTTCTGAGACTTGAAAAATCATTGTCGCCCAATTCCATTGAGGCCTATGTAAGTGACATCACAAAACTATGGAAATTCATGGAAACCGGAGGGCAGACCACTTCTCCTGCCGGGGTTCAGTCAAAAGATCTGAAAGAATTTGTAAGGCAAATCAACCAGGCAGGGGTTTCAACCACTTCCCAGGCGAGGATTATATCCGGGATTAAAGCTTTTTTCAAATATATGGCGATGGAGGAACTCATCGGGAAAAACCCTGCCGAGCTGCTTGAATCTCCGAGAACAGGGAGAAAGCTGCCCGAAACCCTCAGCATACATGAAATCAACGCCATCATCAACAGTATCGATCTGAGTAAACCCGAGGGCGTCAGGAACAAAGCCATGCTGGAAACACTCTATGGGTGCGGGCTCAGGGTTTCGGAACTCACTTCCCTGAAAATTTCGGATTTATTCTTCAACGACGGCTTCATCAGGGTAACCGGCAAAGGCGACAAACAGCGGCTTGTACCTGTCGGATCGGTGGCAAAAAAACACATCGGTATTTACCTCGGAGAGGTCAGGGTGCACATGGAAATAAAGAAAGGTTTCAGCGACATTCTGTTCCTGAACAACCGGGGAACATCCCTCTCACGCGTCATGATTTTCCTTATCATTAAAGACTTAGCGGTAAAGGCAGGGGTTCGAAAAACCATCAGCCCGCACACCTTTCGGCATTCTTTCGCCACCCATCTGGTGGAAGGAGGCGCAGATCTGCGGGCCGTCCAGGAAATGCTCGGACACGAATCCATCACCACAACAGAAATTTATACGCATCTCGACCGCGATTACCTGAGGGAATCGATCCTCAGTTTTCATCCGCGGTCAGGAAAAGGGTGATCCGGGTTCCGCGGCCAGGTGGTTGTACACGATTTTATCCGCCCATCCCGGAAAAAACCTGTTCAACATTATCAGCAAACGGCCCTCCCTTGACAGTACCAGCCGGCTTTTTCTTTTCACGATGGCCCTGATGATTCGAACTGCTACTTCATCTGCCGTCATCATTTTTTTTTCATCCCTGGGGGATTCTCCCTGCATGCTGCCATCTGCTGCAAGCGCAGTGTTGCGGATGTTCGATGCGGTGAATCCCGGTGAGGCAGTCAATACATGCAGACCGGTCTTACGGTTTTCGATCCTCAGCACCTCAAGAAATCCCTGCAAGGCAAATTTTGAAGATGAGTAACCTGCCCTGGCCGGCAAACCTTTATGACCGGCAATAGAAGAAACGCCCACAACGCTGCCACCGGACTCCAATAAATAGGGCAAAGCAAACTTGGTGCAATATACGGCGCCCCAGAAGTTCACATCCATGAGCCTTTTCAACACCGAAAGATCAACCTCCCTGAACAAAGCCCTCATGGAGATACCGGCATTATTGACCAGAACATCTATCCTTCCATAATGTCCAACGGCTTCGCTGATCAGCGCCCTGCAATCCTCCTCCCGGCTCACATCAGTCGTTACCGCCACCACATCCACATTTCCCTGCTTGTATTTTTGCTCCATCTCCCGGAGGGTTGAAGAGCTGCGTGCTGCAATCACCAGCTTTGCGCCCATCACAGCAAATCTGTCTGAAAGAGCCCTGCCAATGCCTGACGTTGCCCCCGTAATTATGACCACTTTATCCTTCATGCTTGATATTTCCGACAAATTTACACAACCAATGTCTCTTTGAGGCTTAATTATCCTTAGATTTGAAAAAAATCTGTTCACATGACTACCGGACGCGACATTTTTTTCAGGAATATGGGGTTGCCCTCCCGGCAACCAATGGCCATTGAAATCTCGCATGCCGAAGGCATTTACCTTTTCGGATCAGACGGCAGAAAATATATCGACCTTGTATCAGGAGTGTCGGTGAGCAATATCGGTCACAGGCACCCGGCAGTGGTCAAAGCCATCCACGACCAGACCGGCAGGCACCTCCACCTGATGGTTTACGGGGAGATCATTCAAAAACCACAGGTAGAACTGGCGGAACTGCTCACCGGGAACCTCCCCGGGAACCTTGATTGTGTTTACTTTGTCAATTCAGGCAGCGAAGCCATCGAAGGGGCTTTGAAACTTGCCAAAAGATACACCGGCAGGACCGGCATTGTCGCTTTTAAAAATGCATACCACGGAGGCACCTGCGGCGCCCTCAGCATCCTGGGCAATGAATCTCTGAAGGCAGCCTTCAGGCCCCTTCTGCCCGGAATTACCCACATTGAATTCAACCGTGTTGAAGAACTTGAGAGGATCACACAAAAAACTGCCTGCGTAGTGGCCGAAACCATACAGGCCGAAGCAGGGATCATTCTTCCTGAAACAGGATTCCTGGAGGCGCTCAGGGAAAAATGCGATGAAACGGGAGCTTTATTGATCATTGACGATGTCCAGATGGGATTCGGGAGAACGGGAAAGCTATTCAGCTTTGAGAATTACGGCATAGTCCCGGATATTCTGGCCCTGGCCAAGGGAATGGGCGGAGGCATGCCCATCGGCGCCTTCATCTCCTCAAAAGAGATCATGAACAGCCTTACCTTTAAACCTGAACTCGGGCATATCACCACTTTTGGCGGTCATCCGGTTTGCTGTGCCGCAGCCCATGCCTGCCTTAAAACCATTCTTGACCTGCAACTTGCCCCTGAAGCTGAGGTAAAAGGAAGAATATTTGAAAAATCTCTTGAAAAGCACCCTGCGGTTAAAGAAATCCGGCGTGCCGGCCTGATGCTTGCCATCGAACTCACCGACGAAGGATTTGCCGCCGGCGCCCAGAAAAGACTGCTTGACAACCATATCATTACAGACAGGTTCCTGTTCAGGCCGGGAGCCTTTCGCATCGCACCCCCGCTCACCATCAACGAGGATGAAATCGGGGAAGCGCTCCAGGGTATTTATGCCTCCTTAATGGAGATATAGTGCCACATTGGCATTATTTTTTGAATCATTTTTTCACATTCCTGCCCTTTTGTCATATAAACGAATGATTTTTAGCATAGAAAAAACCTCTTTTGGGGGATGGAACGGGTTTTGATCTTCCCTGAGCGTAAATTGATTGTTTAATTTAAAGTAAAGGAGGACAAAATTATGTTACCTATGATCAGAAAAGCAAATTATTTGCCGGGCATTATGGACAACTTCTTTGGAAAAGATTTCCTTTCAACGTTTTTCAATGATTCGGCTGACCACAATATGCCGGCCGTAAACATCAAAGAAAACAAAGAAAATTTTGAAATTGAAGTGGCAGCTCCCGGTTTGGAAAAGAAAGATTTCAAGATTGGAATCGACCGCAACAACCTGACTGTTTCTTCCGAGAAGGAAGTGCAAAATGAAGAAAGCGATGAGCATTACACCCGGAGAGAGTTCAGCTATCAGTCATTCAGCCGCTCTTTTGTTCTTCCTGAAACGGTGAACCAGGAAAAGGTAAGCGCATCACACAAAAACGGGGTACTCACCATCACTCTTCCCAAAAAGGAAGAAGCAAAGGTGAAACCTTCCAAAGAAATTAAAATTGCATAACAATGCGGCAGGGCTCCGGCCCTGTCCTTTTTTTTAAATCACTAAATTACAGGAGATTAAAACAATGGTATACATCAGAAGAATCCCATTTTTCCCGAATTTCGACGACGAGGAAAACAGTATTTCAAACAAGTACGAAGTGCAAAGAACA
>JAFGME010000249.1 GCA_016927695.1 Bacteroidales bacterium | reverse complement strand
TAAAAATACCCCTCCTTCTTCCTGTCTTCCATCGCTGATTCACTGCGCATGTCGTCAGCCCTGGAGCCCCTTTCGGTTACCCGGGTGGCAGCGATTTCCCCTATGATTTCTTCAAGAGAATTTGCGGTGGAAAGGGAAAGTCCGGTACATGTGATATCGCCAATGGTCCTGCATCTGATCCTTTTTACCACAACCTCTTCGCTGTCTCTTTTTTGCATGAAAGGGGCATCGGCCAACCAGACTCCATCCCGGTTAAACACTTTTCTGTCGTGTGTGAAATAGAGATTGGGTATTTCGATGTTTTCAAGATAGATATACTGCCAGATATCCATTTCGGTCCAGTTGCTGAGCGGGAAAACCCTGAAATGCTCTCCCATCCTTTTCATGCCGTTGAAGATGTTCCAGAGTTCGGGTCTCTGGTTTTTGGGATCCCATTGCCCGAATTCATCCCGGTGTGAAAAAAACCTTTCTTTGGCCCTGGCTTTTTCTTCGTCCCTTCTTCCGCCCCCAATGGCCGCATCTATTTTGTATTCTGCAATGGTGTCAAGAAGAGTAACGGTTTGCAGCACATTTCTGCTGGCATTATATCCTGTTTCGTCGGTTGCCCTCCCTTTTTTGATCGAATCTTCCACAGACCCCACGATAAGCCTTGCCCCAGTCTTTTTTACCAGTTCATCGCGGAAAACAATGGTTTCCACAAAGTTGTGGCCCGTGTCGATATGGATCAGGGGAAAGGGGATTTTTGCAGGCCAGAATGCCTTCAGGGCAAGGTGTACCATGACAATAGAGTCCTTTCCGCCTGAAAAAAGAAGGCCCGGATTTTCAAACTGTGCGGCCACCTCTCTCATAATGAACACAGATTCCGACTCAAGTTCACGCAGGTGATTCAGGTTGTATTGTTTCATTGTTCAATGATGTTTTATACTTTATTGTCGCACCCGGGTTGATGAATTATGCATTTTGCAAATTGATTTACCGGTATTTTTGTCCATTTTTTAGGGTATCCGGGAAAACGGTTCATCGAACCGGATGGCAAAATTAGAGATATTTCCTGATAAAGCAAACCGCTCCGGGATGGAACCGTCCTGTTTGCATCAGGGAAATTTTCTCTACACCGGTTTTGTGGCCGGTATTGAATGAAGATCACCGGTGTGATCAGGAGTTCTTAAATATCCTCTTGATGGTGGATTCTTTGTCATGTTCCTTATCATCGGAATAATAGCCGTATCCGTACCCATAACCGTATCCGTACCCATAGCCGTATCCGTACCCATAACCGTATCCGTATCCATAGCCGTATCCATATCCATACCCATAAGAGCTGCGGGTGAGTTTAACATCATTGACCAGGATATAAATATTCGGAATGCCGCGTTTTTCAACATCATTGATGATGGAAGCAAAGACTTTTTTGTTGGTGTAATTTTGCCTTACGATAAATATATTGGCATCGGTGTACTTCATCAGCAGGAAAGCGTCTGTGACAAGCCCGACCGGGGGAGTATCTATCACAATATAATCATAAATTTCTTTAAGCCTGGAAAATAGCTCATCGGTACGGTCCGACGCAATCAACTCAGCAGGGTTGGGTGGCACAGGGCCTGCCAGAAGGATGTCCAGGTTTTCGATGGAAGAAGCCTGGATGATGTCTTCAAATTTGCTTTTATTAATGAGGAATGAACTGATCCCTTCCGTATTGGTCAGGCCAAAATCCTGGTAGATTTTTGGTTTCCTGAGGTCGAAACCGATCAGGAGGGTTTTCTTTCCATACAGCGCAAAAATAGAGGCAAGGTTAATGGAGCAGAAGGTTTTTCCGGCGCTCACCATGTCGGACGTGATCAGGATGGTTTGCTGCTCTTTGCCTTTGGCCACAAACTGCAGGTTTGTCCTGATCGACCGGAACGACTCTGCAATGGATGACTTTGGGGAATCGGGCACCACCAGTTTGCTCTCCCGGGTACTGTGTATAATATGGCCGACAATCGGCAGGTTGGTGACATTCTCAACGTCTTTCCTTTCAACGATCTTATCGTTGAAGTAATCTTTACCGAGTATGTAGAAAATGGGCAGGACAATTCCCAAAATTATAGCGATAAGGTAATTCATGCTTTTTTTAGGAAACACCGGAGCCCCGCCTGAGTCCCTGGCTATATCCACTATTTCGTTGTCAGGTTCATTGGAGGCTTTGGTGATCTGCGCTTCGGAACGTTTCTGCTGAAGGTAATTGAATATATTATCGCTTAGTTTGAACTTCCGTTCAATACCAACCAGCAAACGCTGTGTTTTGGGAAGCTTATTGATTTCCGATTCGAGATCCCCGATTCGGGAATTAATATCCTTTATTGAAATGTCGGAGGAGGTGATTATGTTTTTAATGTTTTCCAGAAGAGCCTGTTTGGTGGTATGTATTTTCTGGTCCAGTGTGGTTATATAAACGCTGGTGGAAGTGTAATTAATGAGTTTTTCTTCCCGTTCATTATACAGATTCACCAGTTCAGTGGAAAGGTTGGTTGTAACGGGATCTTCAATTCCGAGGGTGGAAGGCATGATCAGTTGATTTGCCAGGTTTTTGTTTTTATCAATATAATCCTGCAAATTTTTATAGTATTTTGATTTCAGCAGAAGGATCGCTTTTTGGGATTCCAGATCCCTGAGATAAGCAAAAAGTTGCTCTGCCTGGAAACTGAGGTCCATGACCTGGTTGGTGGCCCTGAAATCCTGCATATTTTTTTCAGCCATCGTTAATGAATCCGTAATTTCTTCAAGCTGACTGTCAATGAAATTGATGGTGTTCTCTGCAATTCTGTTTTTTTTGTCAAGATTTGCACGGAGATACTCATCGGTGAGTTTGTTCAGGAAGTCAACGGATTTTGGAACGCTGTTGCCTCTTAATCCAATTTTCAGGATAGACGCTTCCTTTTTGATGGGCTCAACTTCAAAATTGGCAAATTGTGCCGATAGTTTGTCAATGTCATTAAAAATAAAATACAGGCTCTTATCCTGGTAAATTCTTGCTTTGAAATCTTCCGTCAGGTTTACTTTAAAGCTGAAAAATTTGCTCATGATCTGCCTGCCGAAGAAAAAGGTGCTGTCGATGCTGATGTTCAGTTCTTCGCCTACCTTTTCCTGGCCATATACCTCGAAATTCATGTAATCATAGAGCTTAATGTTTTTCCCTTCGGCTTCCAGCTTGAAATTTTTGTCGGAAAGGATGGTGAGCTTGAATTTCAGGTTTATGGGTTGCAAATGGAGTGTGTCGAGGCTGATTTCAAACGGTGCATTTTTGTAAAGCTCCTTTGTGATAAAGTTTTCTTCCACAAAATAGGAAACCCTGAGGTTGAGCTTTCTCACCGCTTTATTAATCAGGGTGTAGGATTTAAGCAACCCGATTTCATTTTCTATGTTTTGCTGGTTGTTTTTAAAGCCAAACCCGATGAGGGCCTGCGGATCCATGGCCGATCTGTCGTTCTTGATCAGCACTGTGGTGTGCACTTCGTATATCGGCTTGGTGTATTTGTTAAAAAGAAAAGCGATCAATAAAGCAATGAAGATGGTGATGATAAAGAAATACCAGAACCGGTATATTTTGAAGAATATCGCCTTGTAATCCATGGAATCTTCCTGGGCAACCCTGTTGATATTGCTAATATTACTGTTATGACTATCCACGTTGGTGTTCTTTTACGTTATCTAAATAAATTTATTATCAGCAAAACTGTGGTAATGGTGCCAAACACAACGGCATAAGGAAACGTTGCAAACACAAAACTTCTTCCTTTCACGGGTTTAGCATATATGATATCGTTGGGTTTCAGATAGAAATGTTCTGAAGCCAGGATGGCCGGATCCTGAAGGTTGAGCCTGAATATTTCCGAACCCTTTTCATTGTTCCGGATCAGCAGGATTTCATCCCGTTTGGCATAGGCCGTCAGGTCCCCTGCCATACTGAGTACCTCAAAAATATTCACCTTGTCCTGATAAATCATGAACTGCCCGGGACGATTCACTTCGCCGACAACAGAAATATTGAAGTTTACAAGTTTAACAATGACCGTTACCCCTTTTAAATATTTATCCAGCTCTGTCTGGATGGCATCAGTGGCTTCATTAATGGTTTTACCCCCGCAAAGGATGGACCCTAAAATGGGAATTTCAATAAAGCCCGAATCATTCACGGAGTAACTCTGTAAATAAATGCCTGCATCATAGCTCGTGGTAAGATTGGAGCCGCTTCCTAAAAAGGACATCTCATTGTCGGAGGTTAGCAGTCTCAGATAAAGACTGTTGCCCGGTTTAATCCTGTATGGTTCAATCAATTCAGGATATGACTTCCCGGTAATTGTATCTTCATCACTGGTTTGAAGGTAAAGCAGCTTTTTTCTCGGAACGCATGAAGAAAAAATTCCGGTGATTAAAACCAGTATGATTATGCTTTTTACATAACCTGATGTTTCTTTCATCAGCAAATGTTTAAAATTATTAGAAGATTGTTACAACTTATTGAAAACGGGGGCAAAAGTAATTCATTTTTATAAAAAACTGCAAGAAAATTGGCAATGCTGCTGTTTTTTGTCATGAATACCCAAAAAATGACTTATACCAACGGACAAATATTCCTATGCCCGTTTCAATATCCGTGGATGGCCTGTAAGCAAAATCACGCATAAGCCCTGACACATCTGCATGGGTTTTTTCCACATCGCCGGGTTGCATGGGAAGCAAGCTGATTTCGGCTTTTTTACCAAGGTTTTTTTCAATGGCCCTGATATAGTCCATTAACCTTACGGGCGTTGAATTTCCAATATTGTATATTCTGAAAGGGAAAGGGGAGGAGGCAGGGTCGGGCGATAAACCTGACCACTCAGGGTTGGGGGTTGCCGGATGGACAAGTACCCTGAATACCCCTTCAACGATATCATCGATGAAAGTAAAATCGCGCACCATATTGCCATGGTTGTACACTTCCAAAGGCCTGTTGTTAAGGATGGCTTCCGTGAACCTGAACAATGCCATATCAGGCCTTCCCCAGGGGCCATATACGGTGAAAAACCTCAGCCCTGTCGTCGGGATATTGTAAAGGTGGCTGTAAGTATGCGCCATAAGTTCGTTGGCCTTTTTGGTGGCTGCGTAAAGGCTGACCGGGTGATCCACATTGTCGGAGGCCGAGAGGGGCATTTTCCGGTTCAGGCCATACACGCTGGAAGAACTGGCATAGGTAAGATGTCCTGTCCCATGATGCCGGCAACACTCCAGGATGTTCATGAATCCTTCCACGTTGCTGCTGATGTAAACCCCGGGATGGGTAAGGCTGTACCTCACTCCTGCCTGTGCAGCCAGGTGGCACACTGCATCGAATTTTTCTTCATGAAATAACGTTTCAAGGCCCTTTTTATCCGTAATATCAAGCTTAATGAAACTGTAATGCGGATAAGTTGCGCTTACAACCATCTTTCCGTATTCGATGCCTTCCTTATCTATTCCGGTCACCCCGAGTCTGCCGAATTTAATGCCTACATCGTAATAATCATTGATGCTGTCGAGCCCGACTATATTCATGTTTTCGGCCATCAGCCTTTTTACCATGTGGAATCCGATAAATCCGGCCGCTCCCGTTACCAGTATTTTCATCTGTTAATTATGAGATAAATTACTAATGTTTCGTATTAACTAATAAAATTCTATAAATCAAACCTTTGCAAATTTAAGGGAACTATCAAATAATTAATTATCAAATGCTTGACGATTCCATTTTTTATTTAAAACTTAGTGAAACTTTGTGCCTGCCCAGCCGGTCAGGCGGGCAGGCACAGAGACCACAAAGATTATATATTCTTGTAAATTAACATCTTACTCCAAAAAAATTAAGTGCGAAACCATTAGTAAATTATAATGATGTATGCCTGAGGCCATTCCGGAATCAGGGGCTTCAAAATTATAACATTAATCTATATGCCTGAGTATGGCGTTATACACTGTTGTGGTTTTGATGTCGTACATGCAATGTTTCTCCCGCTTACATTCCGTGCCGAAATAACAATCGCAGCCGGTTTCAGGCTCAATGATTTCGCCTCTGCCGAAGAGTTCAAACTCGTTGCGGTTAAAAATATTATTAAGCAATATCAGGGGTTTTTCCAGTGCGATGGCCAGGTGCATGGTCATGGTGACCAGCGAAAAAACCAGGTCTGTATTGCCGAGGATGGAGATAAATTCCTTTAATCCATAAACTCCGGGATACCAGGCGCCTGTTTCCCCGCTCAGCCGGAGGTTCTTCCCATCCTCCTCCGGCCCTCCCATCAGAACGGGAAACAGTTCTTTGGCCTGCAATAATCCGATCAGTTCCCGGTAGTATTCTTCCGGCCAGAGCCTTGTCGGCCATCTGCTTCCACAACCGGTGTTGATTCCAATGACCTTCCGGTTTCCCGCCCTTGACCTGATCACTGACTTCCATTTTTTTGACAACTCTGCCGGTTTTTCAATCAGATAGGGTTCTTTTTTGTATTCCAGATGGCATATTTCAAAAATTTCTTCAGGATAACTCTTTGGATTTTTTCTGGAAACCGAATCAAAGAATCCGGTAAGCAGTTTATGCTCTGCAGCCGGAGTACAGGGGCTGATATGGCCGTTCATGACAGTGAAACCAAATTTTTCACCGGAGAGGGTTTCGCTGTGAAGTCCGCAGGCTTCTGGCTCCTTGTCGAGGTTGACGGAAATATCAAATGAGCTATGCTTCATCCTGATTACAGACCTGAAATCAAATTTCCATATTTCATTAATGACATCGCGGGGCAAAATTTCAGGATGGTCGGTAATCCACGTGATGTGGCAGCCCGGATACAATTTCCGGAATCTGGTGACTAGGGGAGTGGTTCGGATTACATCCCCGATGGCGCCCAGTTTAATAATAAGTATCCTTTTCGAAGCCCTGACATATCTGTCGCAATCAGGGCAGGTTTTCCCTTCCTTTTTATTCGGTGTGCAGGGGATTTGCCCCTTGAAATGAACACAGTCGTATCTGATATCCGATATATCCATGAATTAGTTTTTTCGCTCCAAAACTACAAAAACATGATTAACCGGTAATACTGATTTTTTGCAGGGTTTCTTCCCTTAGGATTTCAATCCTGTCGCCTTCAATGGTGAGGATCCCCTCATCCTTGAATTCTTTCAGTATCCTGATACAGCTTTCTTTGGTCAGCCCCGACAGTTCTGCAATATCCTGGCGCGAAAGATTTAAATTAAATACTTTATTCTTGTAAACTTCCTTCGACAAATAGATCATCGTATCAGCTATTCTCCCGTGCATTTGTTTATGGGTAAGGGCCATTAGTTTTTCAAAATAATAAATACTCTGCCTGTTAAGGACCGCAATGAATTCAAGTGAAAACTGTGAATTCTGTTCAAGCATCTTTGTAAATACATGGATGTCAATAAAACAGGCTGTGCTTTCTTCAAGGGCCGACACCGTAAAATGATGTCTGAAATCGACCTGTAAACCAGGGCCGCAAACCATCTCTGTGGGCCTCAGGATTTTCAAAATGATATTCTTCTTTTGAGGGTCTTCTATATAGACTTTTGCCAGGCCGCTTGTCAGGCAGGCAACATGCGTCAAAGGGCCTCCCTGCTTGAAAATGGTTTCCCCCTTGTTGAACACCACTTCGTACCTGTGCCGGTTAATTTCCTGCAATTCATCATCTGAAAGAAAATTGAATATATTCAGTTTCAGATTGCAAAACCTGCAATGGGTTGTTTTGCTGAATTTCGCCATGAAGTTGCCCTTGTTATTGCTTCGTAAATATTGAATTCATTTGTTAAGTATGACAAAGATCATAAAAAAAATGATCTGAATCAACTTTTTTTATGAATTATTTTAGCATTCTCATGCCTGAATATCATGGGGTAAGCACAGCATTATATGTAAAATGTTTCATATTATTGTTGACGGAATGAACAACAGAAAATTGGGCTACGAAACAACAACTAAATAAAAAAGATGTATGAAAAAGATTAAACTTTTACCCTTTTACGCAATGCTCCTTATGCTGGCAGTTATTACAGCGGTGAGTTGTACCAAGGAAGGCCCGGCCGGACCGGCAGGTGCAAACGGAACCAACGGAACAGACGGCGAGGACGGTATCAACGGGCAGGACGGAACGGCTACCTGCATCCAGTGCCATGACAACAGCCAGGTTATGTTCGCCAAGATCAATCAGTGGGAGCACTCCATTCATGCCACCGGCGGCAATTACGAAAGAAATGGCACCGATTGTGCACCATGCCACACCAGCCAGGGTTTCCTGGAAAGAATGGCCAACGGGTCTATGGTAACTGAAGAGGCAATCGCCAATCCAAATCCGGTGAATTGCTATACATGCCATGATATTCATAAAACCTACACTCCAAGCGACTGGGCCTTGTTATATACGGGAGCGGTTGACTACTGGCATAATCCCACCAAAGCCATCACCGAAGACTTTGAGAAAGGAAATCTTTGCTCCAACTGCCATCAGTCAAGGGTTGTAACTCCCTGGCCGGTAGTGGGAAGCACGGATACTTATACGATTACAAGCTACAGGTATGGACCTCATCACGGGCCCATGGCAAACCTTTTGGGTGGTTTTGGCGGTTATGAGATTTCAGGTACCTATACCTTTTCCGATTCGCCCCATACCACCATTCAGGATGGATGTGTGGCATGCCACATGGCCGACGCCTTTGGTGTGGAACTGGGCGGACATGTTATGAATGTGGGATACGAAGGAACATTAAACGAATCGGGATGTGTTTCTTGCCATCCGGATGGGATTGAAGACGAAACCGTTGCCATGCAGGAGGAAATACATGCCCTGCTCGATTCCCTGGGTGCAAAGTTAATGGATATGAGCATTATGGATAATACAGGATATCTGCTCGGCGACGATGGCGTGAACAGGGCTTCCTCCAGCAATCCGGCAAATCTTACTGCCAACGAAGCAGGCATCTTTTTTAACTATAAATTTGTGGAAGAAGACAGAAGCGGAGGCGTTCATAATTACAAATATGCCAGGGCCATTCTTACCAATTCACTGGAAGCGCTTTAGTGACGAAACAATAATATTTTTTAAGGCTTCAGGAACTTCACATGAAGCCTTTTTTCATTACCTTAGCAGACGAAATTCAATACAATATGAAAACTCATTATTTTACACCAACCCTGGCGCTTTTTTTGGGATTGCTCATGTTTGCATCCTGCGAATATGATTTCGTTGAGCCGGCCCCTTTGCCCCCTCTTCCCGAGCCTGGTGATACAACAAGCTTTGCTCTTGAGGTGGCGCCCATTTTTGAAACCGATGCCTGCATTTCATGCCATAATGGCGGCATAGAATTTGACCTGACCGCTGAAAATGCTTACAGCAGCATTGCCTCCCGGAATCTGGCAGTACCCTTTAAACCTGAGGAAAGCGCTATTTACACTTATCCCCATCCCCAAACCGGCGAACACAGTGCAAAGTACAAATCAAATGCACATGTAAATACAATATTCACCTGGATCATGCAGGGAGCTTTGGATAATTAATGATATATTTAAAAAAATTTAAGAAGTGATGAAGAAATCAATTTGCATTATCGTTGCAGCGATTATGAGCCTGAACATGGCTTATGCTCAGGACGATCAGGAACAGACCAAGGTGAAAGACAAACCCATTTACGAGCCTTTTGCAAGCGGGTTACTCATTGATAACCAAACATGCCAGATGCCCCCTGCCAAAACCCTGGAAATGATCATCCAGCACCGGTTTGGCACCATGGAAAACGGTATTGAAGATATTTACGGTATATATTCTTCTGCCAATATCCGTATGGGCTTTAACTACAGTTTGCTGAGCAACCTGATGGTCGGCTATGGCCTCACACGAAAGAGTATGTACAGCGATTTTCAGGTAAAGTGGAATGCATTGCAACAATCCCGGAATAACACAATCCCTGTGTTTGTCACCCTTTACGGCAATATGGCCATCGATGGAAGAAATAAAATCGCTTTCGAAGGATTTGGTGAAGACTCAGCCTATAGTTTTACCAACCGGCTGGCTTATTTCAGTCAGCTGATAGTCGGCAGAAAATTCAATGACCGCTTTTCTCTTCAGGCCCATGCAAGCCTTACTCATTTTAACAAAGTGTATGAAGACAAGGATCATGATGTAATTGGAGTCGGGTTTAACGGAAGGGTTAAGTTTTCGCCGCAGTCATCCTTTATTTTTCAGTATGACCTGCCTCTGAAAATTAAAAGTTTTTCAGAGCAAACCAACTTTGATAAATTTGCACTGCCCAACCTGGCGTTCGGTTATGAAGTTGCTACCAGCACACATGCCTTTCAGATGTATGTCACAACTGCCAATGGCATCCTGCCTCAGGATATTTATATGTATAATCAGAATGACTGGACCCTTGGTGTTACCGACCTGATGATCGGATTTACCATCACAAGGCTTTGGGGTTTTTAGCATTTAAGAAACTTAATGAATTAAAGTACAGGTGAGAATATTCAAATATTGTCTTTTGCTGACCGTCATTGTAGGTTTCGGGGCAGCGCTGCCGGTGAATCTGCAGGCTCAGGAAGAGGAAGAAACGGTTTTGGAAAATGCGGCCGGAAATCAGACCTGCCTCAATTGCCACGGACGGAGCAATTACTTTTATTACAATGAGAATCTTGGCAGGGAATTGAAGGAAAGGATGAATCCCTATTATATCATCGATTCAGCTGAGTATTACAGGTCAAATCATAAAACTTTTTACTGCACTGATTGCCACTCTGTTTATTATGAAACCTTCCCGCACCCGGGGGAGCTCAGGATGGAGGAAAAATTCGCCTGCATTGATTGCCATGGAGGTGATGAGGAATACGCTAAATTCAATTTTGAAAAAATTGAGGAGGAATATCAGAAAAGCGTTCATTCCACAAAACACAGTGAAGACTTTACCTGTTGGATGTGCCATAATCCCCATAGTTACAGGATCACCGCCCGGTCAAGTGAGAACATCAAGGAAACCATCATTTATGATAATGTGATTTGCCTGAGTTGTCATGCAAATATTGACAAATACCAGCTCCTCACCGACCGCATTAACCCGAATCTGCTGGAAAAACATGAATGGCTCCCCAACCAGGCATTGCATTTTGCCAGTGTCAGATGCGTTGAATGCCACGCCGCCACTGAGAACGAAATTCTTGTGGCACACAATGTCCAGGGTAAGGAAATGGCGGTGAAAAAATGCGT
Organism: Bacteroidales bacterium; assembly: GCA_016927695.1. Lineage (GTDB taxonomy): Bacteria > Bacteroidota > Bacteroidia > Bacteroidales > JAFGHD01 > JAFGHD01. The sequence goes on along the minus strand of JAFGME010000249.1, from coordinate 21,976 downwards.
TGAATGTCACTCGGCCAATTCAATACTTATGGGCTCTTTGTATAAATTCCAGGCCAAAGAAAGAAGAAACAAATTCGGGTTCTTCAATGCATCCGTTTTGAACGACACTTATATCATTGGCGCCAACAGGAATTATTATCTCAACGTGGTGAGCCTTGTATTTTTTGGCTTTGTAGTGTTTGCAGTTATTATTCATGGTGTCTTACGTTTTGCAAGGAGGTAGAATGTCGAATAAATATATTTATATCCGGTCTGGCTCCGGATTTGGCACTGGGTTAATGCCCTTATGTTTCTTGTATTGATTATTACCGGTTTGAGCATGCAGTATTCCAATCCCGATTACCCCCTGATCAGGTTCGATCTTGCTGTCGGATATCATGATATCGCAGGTGTTATTGTCCTTATTGCGTACATTGTGTTTGTGACTGCAAACCTTATTACGCCCAATGGCAATTATTATATGATCAAGAGACAGGGATGGATGGGAAGGATTAAACGTCAGTTCAGATATTACACCTGGGGCATTTTTAAAAAAGAACATCCCCCTTATCCGGTATCCGAAGAGCAAAAATTCAACCCGTTGCAGAAGTTCAGCTATGTGGCCGTTATGTATGTCCTGATGCCGATCGTTATTATTACCGGCCTTGCCCTGTTGTTCCCGGAAATGATCATTCCTACATTCATGGGTTTAAGCGGCATTCATTTAACAGTGATGCTCCATATTATCAGTGGTTTTTTCCTCTCGGTTTTTATTGTAGTGCATATATATTTCTGTACCATTGGGGCCACCCCGCTGAGCAATTTTAAAAGCATGTTCAACGGTTGGCACATTCCCCACTGATAAGGAATCATGTCATCAATATTATAACGGTATGAAAAAGTTCAAACTGCCACAGTCCTATTATAACTGGACCTCCCTTACCGGGTCTGTCATCGCCCTTGTTAGCCTGTTTATGATCGTTTTCCTGTTTGTCATTTCCATGTTTTTCGCACAGGGGAGTTCCTATTTAGGGCTGGTGTTGTGGATTGTGCTGCCGGGATTGCTTGTTGTCGGGCTCATCATCATTCCCATTGGAATGGCTTTGAAGCAAAGAAAAAACAAAAAAGAAAAAGTGACTTTCGAGCATAAATGGCCCAAGTTTGACCTGAACGAACCGGCCACAAGAAATGCAACCCTTATATTCGCCATGGGTACGTTGATTTTTCTGCTGCTCTCTGCAGTTGGCAGCTACGAGGCCTTTCATTACACCGAGTCGGTCGAATTTTGCGGTAAGGTCTGCCACAAAGTGATGGAACCGGAATACGTGGCCTATCAGAATTCTTCCCATGCACGGATTGCATGCGTGGAATGCCATGTTGGATCAGGGGCGAGCTGGTATGTGAGGTCGAAGCTTTCAGGTTTGTACCAGGTTTATGCCGTATTGGCGGATGTGTATCCCAGACCTATTCCCACCCCGATTAAAAACCTCAGACCTGCCAGGGAGACCTGCGAGGAATGTCACTGGCCTGAGAAGTTTTATGCCAGGCAACTGGTGGTTGAAAAACACTATCTTGCGGATGAGAACAATACGGAATGGGACATCAGCCTGCAAATGAAAACCGGACCAACCTACAGCGCATTAGGCCTCCGCGAAGGAATACACTGGCACATTAACCCTGATATTAAAGTGGAGTACATTGCAACGGATTCGGTGCGGCAGAACATCCCCTGGGTTCGATACACCAATAAGATATCAGGCGAAGTCATTGTGTTCGAAGATGAGGAAAACAGGCTTTCAGAAGATCAGATAGCCGGTGGGATGATCAGGGAGATGGATTGTATGGATTGCCATAACAGGCCCTCTCATGATTATCAGACCCCCATGAAATTCATCAACAGAGCCATCACCGCGGGTACCCTGTCCGGGGATTTGCCGGACATAAAATCTTTCTCCATGGGCCTGCTTGGAAAGGATTATCCCACCACCGACAGCGCTATGAAACATATTGAAAGGGAAATCAATGCTTATTATTCTTCCGGTTATCCGGATATTTTTAACGAAAATCCTGAGATGATAAGTGGCGCAATCAAAGCCATTCAGGATGAGTTCAGGAAAAACATATTCCCCGGGATGAAAGTGAAATGGAGTGCATATCACAACAACATAGGACATCTTGAATTTCCCGGTTGCTTCAGGTGCCACAACGACACCCACACTGCGCAAAACGGTAAGGTTATACCGCTGGATTGCAATTTATGCCATAGCATTGTGGCTCAGGGTGTTCCCGATACACTTCAGGTGGGATCCATATTTGATGAACTTGAATTTGTCCATCCCAATGATCCTTACCGGGACTGGAAGGAGTACCTGTGCTTTGAATGTCACAGGGATCTGTATTAACCTGGAAAGCCCTGGAACAGAACCCGGACTATGGTTCCGGTATTGTAAATTCCCTTACTTAATTAATATTTTCCGGGTTTCCCGGTTGCCTGAAGCATTGATTTCAAGGAGATATAATCCCCCCGGTTGCCCGGAAAGGTCGAGTTTGATGATACTGTCCATATTCCCTGGTGTTGGGTTCCGTTCAATCACTTTCATCCCGTTAATATTAAATCCCCTGATGAAAATGTTTTGACCGGATGGGTAAATGTTCAGAAAAATAAGGCCATCTGACGGATTGGGCCATACAATGAAGTAAGGTGTGTTGCCGGTTTCTCCGGTTCCAACGACACTTACCACCACATTCTTTGAAATTTGGTTGGTACAGTCAATGTATTGTGCAGTGAGTGAAACGGTGTAAGTTCCCGGATCGTTGTAAGTGTGTTGCGGGTTGTTTTCGGAGCTTGTGTTTCCGTCGCCAAAATCCCACTGGTAGCTGGTGGCATTGACTGAAGTATTGGTGAATGACGCGATGAGCCCGTTGGTTTCAAAAGTAAACCCGGCCACAGGAACAGGATAAACAACAATATAGTTTTCCTTGGTTTCCGTTGCCATGCCATTCACCGTCAGAGTGATTGTTTTGGGCCCGTTGGTATTGTAAGTAATGGTATGTGGCCCCTGTGTTGTGGCGCCGGCAGGGGAGGCCCCATCGCCAAAATTCCATAACCATGAAGTGGCCCCCGATGACAAATCAGTAAAAGTAACGGTTTCACCCTGGCAGATCTCCGTGGGGCTTCCGGCGAACTGTGAGACAACAGGTGTATATTCAAGCGAAATATCCTTGAAGTAAGTTTCATCCGGAGGGTTTATCGTTTGCGGCGCAACACCCTTGGTGAATCCGATGCTGTAAAGAGGGCCCTGGGCATGTTTTTCAGTGAATTCCACCCAAATGGTGTAATTTCCATCCTCCACCGTGTTGCCGCTGAGGTCGGTGCAATCCCATGCAACAGTGTGGGTTGTATGGCTGGTGAGCGTTGGCCCGGTGATCGCATCCACTACATTATAATTGGAGGCGGCTTTCCAGGTATAAAGGTATTGCTTTCTCTGGTTGGCCATGGCTTTCCTTGTTTTCACAAAACCTGCGTTATACTCAACCCAGATGGCCAGGACATGTTTGGGAGCATAGTTGCCGCCTTCAGAAACAGTCCTGACCGTAAAGCTTACATTACCCGGGGTATTGCCGCCTTTTGAAACTTCATTGCCGGTGAAAGAGGTCAGGAAGAAAATGGCGATGCCTGTGAGTGTGATAAGCCCAAGAGGAATGTGTGTCCTTTTCATAAATTATTAATTATTTAAGTATGCAAATATAGGAATATCTCCGAAATATGCCGGCTATTGTGAACAATAAATATTGCTTTCATGAGTGATTATTCACAGTTATTGAACGAAATATCCGGTGCAGAAGCGTTCAGATTGCTTCGTTGAAGGTGAATCAGCCCGGTATACTTTGAATGAATCGTTTCCCTATCTTTGTAAAAATAAATATGCTCCAATGATATTGCTGATAGTATATCTGGTGCTTGCGATAGCCGTTTCTTTTCTCTGCTCGCTGGTAGAAGCGGTGTTGCTTTCTGTTTCCGTTCCTTTCTTAGAAATAAAGCTTCAGGAGGGAAAACGTTCGGCAAAACTCCTGCATGCCATGAAAAAGGACATTGACCAGCCGCTGGCGGCGATTTTGTCGATCAACACCATAGCCCACACAGTGGGCGCTGCAGGTGTAGGGGCACAGGCAGTGAAAGTCTTCGGGGATGTCTATTTCGGTCTGATATCCGCTGTGCTGACCATTTTAATTTTGTTTGTTTCCGAGATCATTCCAAAAACCCTTGGCGCCAGGAAATGGAGGAGTCTGGCATTGCCATTGGCTTCCATCCTGAAAGTAATGATTTTCATTTCGTTTCCTTTGGTTGTAATGGCCAGGTGGATCACCCGGCGGATGGCAGGCAAAAGCGGGCAACACACCGTTTTCAGGGAGGAAATAGCTGCTCTTGCAAGTCTTGGAATGAAAGAGGGGATATTTAAAAAATCGGAAGAGCTGGTGATCAAAAACCTGATCCGCTTGCAGACACTCAGGATACGGGCTATCATGACCCCGCGCACAGTGCTGGTGTCAGCCTCTGAAGAGATGCCGCTGAGTGAGTTCTTCACCAGGAAAGAGTTCCTTCAGTATTCACGGATCCCTGTGTTTTCTGGAAATATCGACAATATCACGGGATATGTTCTCAAATATGATGTGCTTGAAGGACTGGCAAAGGACGAATTTACAAAACCCCTCAGGGATATTAAGCGGGAGATACTGATCAGCTATGAGAATTTCACCATTGCAAATTTGCTTGAACAACTCCTCGGAAAGAGGGAACATATTTCACTCGTGGTGGATGAGTACGGCGGAGTGGAAGGCATCGTTACCCTGGAGGATATTTTTGAAACCATGCTTGGGCTTGAGATCATGGATGAAACCGACAGTATGCCAGACCTTCGTTATTTAGCCAGGGAGCGTTGGCTGAAAAGGGCAAAGGGACTTAACATCCGGCCTTCGGATTTGGAAACACAACTGCCGGAGGAATAAATTAATCATCTGTTGAGGGAGGAACCAAAGCTTTCCATAACCTTTCTCGGAGTGAAGCTTTCTCAACGTGGTTTAATCGAAACCGGTGGCTTTTTATTATTCATCCCTTTCCTGTATATCAGCAGGAATAAAAATATTGAAATAAAAACGCTCCCCATGATCACCCAGGGTTCGCTGAAGGAACCGAATGATTCAACATCTGTTGAAATGGAGCCCTTTGCATTCAGGTACGCCACAACAACGGTGATGCTGTTGAATACAAGATGCATGGCCACGGGATACCACAGGTTTTCCGTCCATACAAAAACATATCCGAAAACCAGCCCCAGCAGCATACGCGGGAAGAAACCATAAAACTGAAGGTGCAGCGCACTGAACAGGAAAGAGGTTATCCACACGGCAAAATGTTTGTTGGGGGTTTGGTCGAGCAAAATGCGGATGAGCAGCCCCCTGAAAAATAGTTCCTCCCCCAAGGCCGCCAGCACTCCAATCATCAGGAAATTTACCAGAAAACCCTGAAAGCTTGCCGTATTTAAGAAGGCTTCTGTCAGATTGTTGGCCTGGCCTTCCTTTTCTTCCATCCACTGCTCCATTCCGCTGAAAAATTCGGGCAGCCGTATGCTTTCATTCCATTCCACCATCAGGTTTATCGCAGGGATCATAGCGCCGGTAAGCATGACCGAAAAGAGAAGGACCGATCCTTTGGGCATCCTGCCGGAGCCTAAAAAAGTACTTGTCTGCCGGTTGTACAGCCAGGCAAACACAAGGGAAGGGGCGATGAAAAGCCCTGCCTGGTTCATCACCTGGAGGTATTTGAGAATTTGAAGCGTTTGCGTGTCATCCAGATCGCTGAGATCCTGCAACCGGTCTAAAAAGCCGGAGCCCAGAAAGGGGACAAGGCTCAAAATGGCAATTGCCGAAAACAGGAGCATTCCTGTCAGGATCAACAGCCCCAGCACAATCAGCCTGAAGTAAAAAGGCTTATCTTTCAGCATTGGAAATAAATTCTGCATATCCATCAAAATCCGGTGGCTAAAAGTAGTAATTTTAACCTGATTTTTTAACTTTGAAGATATTGATCCCGCAAAGTACCATAAGGCTTATCCTCGAAACTGCCCAGATAGAAGAAGTGGTGGGTGAATTTGTGCAATTGCGCAAACGCGGTTCCAATTTTGTCGGGTCATGCCCCTTTCATGATGAGAAAACCCCCTCTTTCAGTGTTTCGGCCACCAAAGGGATTTACAAGTGTTTTGGCTGTGGCAAGGCAGGCAATTCCGTGAATTTTATCATGGAGCATGAGCATTACACCTACCCCGAAGCCCTCAGGTACCTGGCAAAAAAATACAATATCCCCATTCAGGAAGAGGAGCCCGCACCCGAAGATACGGAAAAGGCCGGCGAGCTGGAGTCTCTCTATAATGTCCATGCGTTTGCACGCGATTATTTTGTGAAGATACTTCACGAAACAGAAGACGGTAAAGCTTTGGCGCTGTCGTATCTTAAAGAAAGGGAGTTCAGGCCTTCTGTGATTGAGAAGTTTCAGCTCGGATTTTGTTTGCCCGCCTGGGAAGGATTTACCCTGCATGCCAGAGAGAAGGGTTACAATGAGGATATCCTTATCAAATCAGGGCTTTCGATAAAAAAAGACAACCGGACCTATGACCGGTTCAGGGCGAGGGTGATATTTCCGATACACAACCTCACCGGCAGAGTCATAGGGTTTGGAGGAAGGATACTCACCTCCGGCCAAAACCTGCCCAAGTATGTGAATTCTCCTGAAACAGAGATATATAATAAAAGTAAAGTCCTGTACGGTCTTTATTTTTCAAGGAGTGAAATTGCATCTGCAGGAAACTGCTACCTCGTGGAAGGATACACCGATGTGATCTCACTATACCAGGCCGGGATCAGAAATGTGGTGGCATCTTCCGGTACCTCCCTTACCCAGGACCAGATCCGTATGATCAGAAGGTACGCCCCCACCATCACCATCCTGTACGATGGAGACGAAGCGGGGTTGAAGGCTTCTTTCAGAGGGATCGATCTGATCCTCGAACAGGGGATGAATGTCAAAATCGTTATGTTCCCCGATGGGGAGGACCCCGATTCCTTTGTGAGGAAAAACAGGCTTAGCGATGTGGAGGAGTTTCTCAATAAGGAACGCAAGGATTTCCTGGAATTTAAAACCGCGATTCTCCTCAAAGAATCGGGAGGCGATCCCGTCAGGAAAGCTACGGTCATCAGGGAGATTGTTCAGAGCATCGCCCTTATACCCGATGCCATCACACGCTCGGTGTATATTAAGGAATGTTCTGCAAAGATGGATGTCGCCGAGCAAACACTGATCAATGAGCTCAACAAAAGGCTCAGGGAGAAATTTAGAAAGTTAATCAAATCGGAGGGCGATACTTATGTTCCTGAATTCAGGGACCCGCTCGTTGAACAGCAGCAGGAAATTGACATCACTGATACCGAATATCAGGAAAAGGATATTGTCAGGATCATGCTTCTTTATGGTGACAGGGACATTTTCTTTGAAAACGCTGATGAGTCGGGGCTGCACAAGGAAAAGATTGCTGTGAATGTGGCCACCTTTATCGTTGATGACCTTGTTTCTGATGGTATCATGATCAAAAATCCTGTTTATGTCAAAATTTTCAAGCTGTTCACCGACTATCTTGAAGAAAACAAAAAACCACCATCATTTGAATACTTCAGGGATCATCCCGACATAATTATTTCAAAGACCTCGGCAGATATCACGAATACACCCTATGAGATCAGTCCCCACTGGGAAGACTGGCGGAGGATCCGGACCTCCGCCGAGTGGGACAGGATGAGGGAGCTGGTTGTCAACGAGGTGCTGGGTTTGAAATCAAAAAGGGTGCTGATGCAGCTTGAAAATCTCCAGAAAGAATTGCAGGGAACTGAAAATGAAGACGCTCAGTTGATGATTTTGGAAAAGATTCGCGAGATGAAACGCATCAGCATTCAGATCAACGATCAGCTTTCGAGGGTGATAACTCATTAGAAACCGGATCAGGCGAATGAACTCAAAGGAAACAACGCCAAATCCGGTTCGCCTATGAGAATGAGTATTTAGTCTCTTCTCTTAATAGACTATTGCCACTCCGGTTACATCGTCTCCACCCATGTTGATGGTAAGTCCGCAAGGTTTGTCGGGGGAAATGTTTATCTGGGCGTCACCGGCTCTGCCCGTGAGTTGTTCCCAGATGGTAACAGCCTGGTGAACGTTGGTGCCTCCTCCCGACTTCGATGGTTTAATTTTGTAAAACACACAAAAACAAGAGGATACAATTTACCTTAGGCACTACATTTTCTAATTGCGTTGGGATTAGTTGATTCTGAAAGGCATGTCAGATATTTTCATGCCCATGATGTGATAGATATTCTTCACCTCCTACTTGATTGATGAAGGAATACCTTTGCGTATTCTGCTTTATTTATGTTTGAGAATGATTATCTTTACTGACAACAGCTTCTGGCGAATTTGCAATACTGATAGCGGGATATATTCCGTTTTTATTCTGTAATACAAGTATCGTGTGCATGTGAGAGCCATAAAGAAGATGGCAATATGAGCTTTTATTCTTCTTTGACATGGTCTTCAGCCTGGCACCCACAATGTATCTTTTGCCCATGCTTTCCAATAATTTCATATTCTCTTCACTCAGCATGGCGCTGTCTGCAACAAACACAATATCGTTTATCTGATAATCCTTTTCGATTTTTTTTACCGCTTTTTCCAATGTGTGTCCTTCGTATTGTGACCCGGGAAAAACATCATACCCTATCGGAAGTCCATGTTCTGTTACAAGCAATGCCAGCAATACCTGTGGCTGATTGAACTTCATGTCTTTGCTGTAACCATTTTCCTTGAGCTCATCTTCTGTGAAGGACTCGAAATAAAGGGTTGTGCAGTCATAGAACAATACATTAATTTTCTGTTTAAAAATGCCACATGCTGTCAGATAGGCCTGCTGTTGAATATTAAATATGGTTTTTTCGTCTATCTGATCCATCATCCGGTTTACCGATGAAAGTGAAAGTTCGATGCCAAAATTTTCCGATAAATCCACTACTGTTGCCATCACGTAAGCTTTCCACTATTTGTACAGCTTTCTTTGGCGAGTTGGGCGATATCTTTATCCGAAAAAACATGCTCCAAAGGTCAAAAACTTACAGTAATGGTTTCGACATTAAATATCAAAAAGAAGTCAATAAGAGATGTTAAATAGGCACTACAAAGCTCTTTCAGAAATGAACCCTTAATATTAGTGAGTTATTGCAGGTCAGAAAAAATTAAACCGTCGAAGTCGGGAAAAACAATCTGTTTTGTCTTATGTAATTAAACATTCACTTGCTTTTTACCCGGATATTAATTACTTTTATATGCTCAATCCCAAATAACAACCGCCATGTATTTATTGCATAATCACTGGATAACCGATTACCGGCAGGCGCTCCTGAGAAGGAGACCATGGCTGCTCAATTCCCGGGTACTGATGGTGGTACTGATGATCATTTTTACAGCCTTTATCGGTGTCGCACAGGTTGGCATAAACACAGACCAATCGGATCCGGATGCCTCGGCGATGCTGGATATAAGCTCATTGAACAAAGGAATGCTCATTCCACGCATGACCGCTGCCCAACGAAATGCCATTGCATCCCCGGCAACAGGCCTGCTGGTTTATGTAACAGATGACAATAACTTCTACTACTGGGACAGCAGCCAATGGAAACTTTTCAGCGGCGGAAGCGACGGCGACTGGACCATTTCAGGAAACAACATGTATTCCGGTGTTACCGGCAATGTAGGCATCGGGACCACCGCACCGCAGCAACTCCTTCATATTGGTAATTCTTCAGGGAATGCCGGCCTTGTGATCGAAAGCGGCATCATCAACTCCGCCAGGCTTGGTTTGCTCACCGACATTTATTATGGCGGTGAAGTCGGGTTCAGAAATTACCTTGCCTTTGGTACCATCGACGGGGCAGCGCTGAACCTTACAGAGAAAATGAGGCTCACTGCGGCCGGCAATCTGGGCATTGGATCCGACTCTCCCGGGGAGAGGCTTTATCTCCATAGTCCATCAACAGAATCAGAAGATTTGCTCCGGATTGACAATGACATTAACTCTTCGGGCGAATACACCGGAATCAGATTTTCCAGGCTCAATGGATTGGTTGATATGGCCCGTGTTGCCGGGGTTCCCGGGGGAGGCAATTCCTATGGTCTGAGGATATTCACAAATCCGGGCACAGGTCTGACAGAACAATTCTTCTTTTCAGGAAACGGTAACCTCGGTATCGGGGTTTCTGATCCGGACCAGAAGCTGCATGTGGCCGGTTCCATAAAAATGGTTGACGGTAACCAGGCGGCAGGGCGGGTAATGGTATCCGATGAAACGGGAAAAGCAGCATGGACAGATCCTTCCGCTGTGGCCGACAACGACTGGAGTGTGAACGGAGTCGACCTTTACCGGATATCAGCCAATGACACCATTGTTTCCATCTTTGGCAATGGTACCGTTGGCATCGGGATCACTGAACCCGGCGGTATCTTTCATGTTAACGGAGGAATTGCAGCTACCGGAGCAGCAGGAAAGGACATCATCCTCGAAGCACAGTCAGGTGGCGCCGGCAGCACACCTGGCGGCAGGATCATTCTCCTTCCAAAAGATGGCACCAACTACAATTCCAATGGCAAAGTCGGGATAGGCACCCAAAACCCTGTTTACGAAATGCACCTTTTTGGCGCCGGAACCCGTCGCCTTGCCGTGGAATCATCCACTTCCGGTCTTGTTTCCATCTTTCTGAAAAATACCACCCAGGAAACAGAGATTACCACCTGGCCGGATGATGTGTTCAGAATCAACGATATCACTCATTCGACCTCCCCTTTTATCATCCGGTCGGGCGGTATGGCTGCCTTTGCAGGTAGCGTCGGGATAGGCATCCTCTCCCCGGCAGGCAGGCTGCAGGTTTCAGGCGATGAAGTCAGAATTGGGGAAGGCGGATCAGTGGATTATGCCAACGGCAACGGCGACCTGTACGTTCAAAACGCACTGGAAGTGGACGGGAGTATTTATCAGTCAGGCGAACTAAGATACCACAACGGAAATGCAGAATATGTGTACTCGAATAGCGGTACCCTTAGCGCCTCAGGCGCCGTGACTGTGCAGGTGCCGGGCCCTTTGTTTGTCAGTGGTGACAACATCCCTTTCACTTATGAAGTCTGGTTGAGTGTCGATTATACCAGCAATTACCCTCATGATGACATCGGGGCAGGGTACCTGAGAGGGGCAGCCTGGAAGCAAAGGGGTAACGGTGTGATCGGCTATACAAACCTTGAGACCTTTTACCAGGGATCTGTAACCGGCATAACTGCATCTACTTACAACAGCACTTACACTCAGTTTGCAGTGCAAACCAGTGCCGGCAGCAAACTTTATAAAATTACCATCAGGTCGGTCAGCGGAGCCCATTGAAAAGAATTCTACCGTAAGATTTATCTGTCAGGGATAAATAAAGTAATTGATTACATTGAACTACATCTGGCAGATCCCCTTTGCCTGGATGATCAGGCAGACATTGCACATTTTTCCTGAAACAAGGTTGCTGGCCGTCTATCACGACGATCCCGATGTCACTGCCGAAAAGCAGCTTCAGTCAAGCGCGTGCATCACTATCCCCGAAAACACCATGGTGGAGGGAGAGATCGGAAGGATGAAGATCGAGGGAGGCACCTATGCTGTGGCTCATTTTGAGATCACGGAAGACCAGTATGGCGATGCATGGAACATGATCTTGCGCGACTGGCTTCCCGGAAGCGGTTACCAGTGCGATGACCGCCCCCATTACGAATTGTATTACAACAATGCTGACGAGCATCCGGAAAAAAGCATATTGTTGATATATGCATTCCGGTAATGCCGCTCTGAATCAGGATGGTGTAAATGTATTAACGCTGCAGGGGATGCACATTGCAGCGTTTTTTTTTGCCCAAAACCCATGATTGCCAAACAATTTATTTACCCGGCCCTAATTTCAGAAGAAGTCCTGCTGTTAAACAGGAGGTGTTGCCGGTTTCCCGTGAATTGTTGTAAAAGTCTTTGTAAACCTTTGATCCCCGATACAGATCGACAAAGCCACCGATAGTGAATCCGGGGGATATCCTGAACGGAGAAAATGAAACACCAAGTGTAGGACCTAATGAGAATTTTTTCATTTCATATTCAGGCAATAGCCCTTCCTCATCCACATTTTTATGAATTAAATAACCGGTTGCAAGACCTATTTTCAGATAAAAAAAATCACAATTGGAAAGGTTCTTGAAAAAGCGGAAGTTGTATGTCAACGGCAGCCTCAGTTCCTGGTAGGTTAATGCCCTTTCGCCAATAAATTCGTTCACCGGATCGCTATAAGTCAGGGTTTGCCCGTATTCATGCAGGTCAATGCCCGTTTCTATAGTTTTTCCTGAAATACAAATCTCAGGATGTAACCCAAAGGAATAACCCGCATACGTGGCCCCTGAAACAGCATCCGTTTCCTGATTATCCACAAAACCCCCTGTATTGACCCCTGTCCGGATGGTCCAGCAGGTATAATTGTTTTTATTTGTGGGTGGAGAGGTGGTTTGCTCCGGCACACTGCATGATGCGAAAAGAAGCGTAATAAAGATTAAACAAAATACCTGTGCTTTCATCTATATATAAATCCGGTTCGTATGATTGGTGACCCGAAATTATAAAATTCCCGTCTGAAAAAAAAAAAAAACGGATGAAGTTTATTTTTTAATGGATGAAATGCAGATTTATTGTATTTAACTGAATTCCTTTTCCTTTGCCATACAATTATTTAAAAAAAAATCAGCCTGCCGGTTTAGGCAGGCTGATTTAGTGTTCATGAACAAGATTGTCAGTAAGGCACCTGGCTTGAGCTACCGGTATTTGGGGCCCATTTTTCGACTTTGTCGATGGTATTTACCTGACCGTCGAGGCTGAAGTCACCTGATCGGTACCCACCGAGGCCTGCCTGGACGGCCCAGACATCGTTTTTGTCGTTGTTGTTGACCTCACCATTGGCGTTACCGTCGCCGGATATCATGCCGAAGACTCCTGGCGCCAGTTGTTTCTGTGCCAGGATGCCGCCGTAAGCCTGTGCTGCTGCTGAGGAGAAGTCCCAGGAGTATATCTGGCCGTTCAGGGTCATGCCACCTGAGGACATGACCTTCAGGTGGTTCCGGTGTTGAATCACCACGTATAGGTTTCCGGAGAGTATGGGATCCCCGATCATCAGCAGGTTGGCGCCGCTGGTATCGACTATGGACCCGTCGCTGAGCAGGAACCCGGCCTTTCGCCCCAGGGTTGTAGCGCTGGTAGCCGAAGAAGGCGAGGGAGCATCCCTCCATTCGACCAGTACCCAGTCAACCGTACCTGATGGTATCGAGTTCACCTGCTCTGTTCCGTTGTAGAACCAGGGATAACCCTGGTAAGGCTGTGACAGTGGCAGCAGGCCCGAACCCGAGAGGATTGTATTCATGTTACCGGAAGCCTCGTTGTAAGGACCCATGAGCCATACCTTGACATCCAGGTGTTTGGGGAAGGTGCCGAAGGGGGCAGGTCCCACCCAGTTGCTCTGGAGGTTGTCCGAACAGATAGCCTGGACATAGAACTCGTAGTAAGTCTGGGGTGTGAGCCCAGTAATCTGCACGGGCTTTGAAGTGATGTCACTGATCAGGGTACCTGTCCCCGGGATGAATCCAGCGGGGCCGTATTCCAGGTTCCACTTCTGCTCCATGTATCCCGGCTGCCAGTCGAGTGTGGCGGAAGTGTAGGTGATGTCGGAGTATGTGAGGTTGTATGGGTCAGCACATACCTCTTCACCCAGGGTGAAGTCACCCATTGAATAGAACAGGTCGGAGTTGGTGTAGTTGGGAGTGGTGGTAGCAAAGGCATCGACAGTCAGGCCGTCGCCCCTGAGCATCCAGACAGTCCCTGAAGGGTTGAATCCCGGCACATCGAGCGTCACGGTGAAGGAGAAGTTCGCCCCTCCGGACTGGGAAATCACCCAGTAGCGCTGAGCTAAAAAGGTGATAAATGCAGGTATGGTTCCGTTGATGACCCCCTCGGTGAATTCCACCTGCACGTAGCTGGTTCCTGCGAGGGTTACGTAATCCAGGTACATGGGGCCGTAATACAGGGCATTGCCCACGGGGAAGAACCTGTAGCCGGTGGAAGCATATCCGCACACCAGCCTGCCGTAGATATAGGCGGTTGAAGACCCCCCGTAGATGAGGGCAGCAGGCTCCACAGTGATCAGGTAGCTACCCGTGGTGATGATTCCCAGTGTGAGGGTGAGGGAGTTGTACACGGTGACATTGACATTCAGCAGAACACCCAATGGGTTGTCCACGGTGTAGTTGTAGAAGTATGTCTGGTACACCCCTGCGATGACCTGCTGTACCGTTCCCTGGAAGACAAAGGTAGAGGTGCCGTAGACGAACGTCCCGTTGTTGGTCCAGTTGCCATGCACGTAATGGGTGAAGGAGCCGGCATTGAAATGATTGGATATCAGGACGTACCCGTAAATGGTCAGCGACCCTGTAGCCGTGATGGTACCCGAACCGGCGAAAACGACATTGTAGAAGTTGCTCACGCCGATAAAGATGTTGCCCGATCCCACAAAGTGTATGGTTGAAGTACCATAAACGAACACCCCGTAGTTGTACCAGTAACCATGTACGAAGTGCTCAAAGGCATCTGCATCGAAGTGGTTGTTGATGGTCACATCGCCGTAGAAAGTCAGGGAACCTGCAGCTTTGACAGAGCCAGAACATTCGAAGATGACGTGGAAGAAGCTGCTTGTCCCTACCAGGATACTTCCCGTTCCCACGAAATGGATGGTGGAAGTACCATAGACAAACGTACCGTTGTTGGTCCAGTTGCCATAGACGTAATGGTGGAATGCCCCTGCATTGAAATGATTGGATATCAGGACATACCCGTAAAAGGTCAGTGACCCTGTGGCCGTGATGGTGCCTGTACCGGCGAATACGACATTGTAGAAATTGTTCACTCCAATGAAGATGTTGCCCGTTCCCACGAAGTGTATGGTAGAAGTACCGTATACGAAGGTGCCGTAGTTGAACCAGTTGCCATGGATGTAATGATCGTATGAGCCGGCATCAAAGTAATTGTTGATGGTCACATCGCCGTAAATGGTCAGAGAACCCGTGGCCACCACCGTTCCGGTGCATTCAAACACAATGTGGTAGAAGTTGCTGATGCCTATGTAGATATTACCCGTTCCCACGAAATGGATGGTGGAAGTACCATAGACGAACGTACCGTTGTTGGTCCAGTTTCCGTAGATGAAATGGCTGAAGGACCCCGCGTCGAAGTAGTTGTTTATGGTCAGGTAACCATAGATTGTCAGAGAGCCTGTAGCCGTGACGGTACCCGAACCCCCGAATACAACATTGTAGAAATTGTTCACCCCTATGAAGATGTTTCCCGTTCCCACGAAGTGAATGGTGGAAGTACCGTAGACAAACACCCCGTTGACGATCCAGTTACCATGGACATAATGCTCAAAGGCATCGGCATCGAAGTAAGTGTCAATGGTGACATCGCCGTAGAAGGTAATGGACCCCGTGGCAGCAATGGTGCCTGTACCTGCAAAGACCACATGGTAGAAGTTGGAGACACTGACCAGGATATTGCCCGTACCCACGAAATGGATGGTAGAGGTGCCGTAGACGTAGGTGCCGTTGTTGATCCAGTTTCCATAGATGTAATGTGCAAAAGCGCCACCGGCAAAATGGTTGTTGATGGTGACATTGCCGTAGATTGTCAGGGATCCTGTAGCGGTTATGGTACCGGTACCTGCAAAGATGATGTTGTAGAAATTGCTGATGCTGATAAAGATGTTTCCTGTGGGCACGAAGTGAATGGTAGAGGTGCCGTAAACGAATGTACCGTTGACGGTCCAGTTGCCATAGACCCAGTGCCCGAAGGTTGCCGCATCGAAGTAGCTGTCGATGGTCACATCGCCGTAGAAGGTGATGGAGCCGGTAGCCGTTATGGTACCCGTACCTGCAAAGACCACGTTGTAGAAGTTGTTCACGCTCAAAAAGATGTTGCCCGACCCCACGAAGCTGATGGTGGAAGTGCCGTAGACGAAAGTACCGTAGTTGAACCAACCGCCGTACAGATAGTGGACAAAGCTACCCGCGTTGAAGTAGTTGTTTATGGTAACATCGCCGAAGAAGGTGAGGGAGCCTGATGCAGTAATGGTGCCTGTTCCCCCGAACACCACGTTGTAGAAGTTGCTCACCCCTATGAATACATTCAGTGATCCGACAAAATGTATGGTGGAGGTGCCGTAGATGAAAATGCCGTTGTTGGTCCAGTTGCCATGCACGTAATGGTCGAATGTGGCAGCGTCAAAACTGCTGTTGATGGTCACATCGCCGAAGAAGGTCAGGGAACCGGTGGCCACGTAGGTACCTGTGCCGGCAAAAACCACGCTGTAGAAATTGTTCACGCTGATGGTCACAGTGCCTGAGCCTGTGAACTCGATGGTAGAGGTTCCATAGTAGAACGTCCCGTTGTTGGTCCAGTTTCCTTCAACATAGTGAGTGAATGCGCCAGCATTGAAATTGCTGTTGATGACCAGGTCTCCGGCAACTGTCAGAGAACCTGTGGCGATGTAGGTACCGGATCCGGAGAAAATGATGTTGTAGAAATTGCTGACACTGATGTACACGGTTGCTGTACCCACAAAATTGATGGTAGAGGTACCGTAAACGAACGTCCCGTTGTTGGTCCAGTTTCCATATACATAGTGGGTAAACGCCCCCCCGGCAAAGTAGTTGTTGATGGTGACATTGCCGTAGAAAGTGAGGGTGCCTGTAGCAGTGACCGTACCGGTGCCGGCAAAGACCACGTTGTAGAAATTGCTGACCCCCACGGTGATGTTCCCTGATCCTAAGAAGTAAATGGTAGAAGCGCCGTAAACGAACACGCCCGAGTTGACCCAGTTGCCGTATACGTAATGGGTGAAGCTGCCGGGATCAAAGTAATTGTTGATGGCCACATTGCCGAAGATAGTGAGCGATCCCGAAGCAGTGACGGTGCCAGTACCCCCGAAAACAATGTTGTAGAAATTGCTGACAGAGATGAAGATGTTTCCGTTTCCCACGAAATTGACGGTGGAGGTACCGTAAACAAACGACCCGTTGTTGGACCAGTTGCCATACACGTAGTGATTGTATGACCCGCCCTCGAAAATACCGTTGGCGTTGATGGTGACATTGCCGTAGATAGTAAGTGTGCCGGTGGCGATGACCGGACCGGTACCTGCAAACACTATGTTGTAGAAGTTGCTGACAGAGACATAGACATTGACAGAGCCTGTGAAATAGACCGTTGCCGTCCCCGGGATGAAGGTGCCGAAGTTGAACCAGGAACCGCCGATCCAGATGTTGAGGTTGTTGACATCGAGAGTACCCTGGGAGATGGTGATGTTGCCGCTGACGGTAAGTTCATAGGAGAGGGTGACTACAACACCGGGAGCGTTGATGGTTACGCTGGCGGGGGTGTACTGTGTGAGGCCGCTGCCGGTCACCTGGTTGGCGATACCTATGTAGATGTAGTTGGCCCCTTCGGAATAAATCCTGCTTCCTGCCACCTGCACGTTGCCCGCTGCATCGCTGATGGTGATGCCGTCGGCAGAGCCTACATGCATGGTTGCATTGGGAGATATTACAAAATTCCCGGTGCCATTGACCATTCCTGTATTATGTGTAATAAGGGTGCCGTGAACGATCAGCGAGTCAGCCGCGATGATGCCAAGCTTTTTATCACCAGGGATATCCAGGGTGCCGGTCGTATCGACGATCACATTTCCATAGTTCACATCCTCAGTAATAGTTACAGTATGGCCGTTTTGAATGGTTGCTACCGGGTCCGGGCAAATGAGGGAGTCTGCTGTCGGGAAATGACTCGCTGCAACCCATTGGGTTCCGTCATAATATTGCCAGATAAGTGGATCATTCCAGTTGCCTGAAGAGATTGTGCGGAACTGTTCCTTAGTCCTTACAGATATTTTTACTACATTTGATTCAGCTGCTCCAATCCAATCAAACATACAAGTCACCCTGGCGAGTCTCCGGAACCATGTATCGACGGTTATGGCTGCATTGTGCGAATAGCCTTCGGTGTTTGTTCCAGGGATGTCCGTCCAGTTTACATTGTCAGTGGATATTTGCCACTTGTATTCCAGGATGCCTGTATAACCGGTTGCAGGACTTAAGCTCGTAAGGGAATCAGGAACAGAACCTCCACAAATGGTTTGTGAGTCAGCAATTGTTCCGCCGTCGGTGGGGTTCACACACGGATTTCCCTCCAATGTAGTGAATGATCCGGGACCGGCCCATGAACTGTAAGCGCCAACATAACACGATGCCCTGACATAGAAATCGTAATCCGTATTTGACGCAAGGCCAAGGAGTTCATAAGAGTTGGCTGTTAAACCATATATCACCGTGCCGGTTCCCGGTGTAAAGCCGTCCTGCCCGTATTCAATGTCCCATGCCGGTTCCATATTGGCCGGTGTCCATTCCACCGTTGCCGTATTGGCCGTAACATTGGTTGTCATTAATCCGGAAGGAGGATCACAGGTGAACACGAATACCTCTTTTACAATGGTATCTGAACACCCTTCCTGTGAAACCAGAACCAGGCTTGCAAAGTAATTACCGGGTGCAGAATAAGTGTGCTGGAAACCTGTATTGTATGTATAATCAGGCGTTCCATCTCCATCCACATCCCAGTAATACTCAGTTGTGGGTTCGGTATTTAAAGAAAGGTCTGTAAATGTTGTTGGATCACCGAACCAGACATTATCAGCAGAAAAGTCCGCTGTTGGAGGGTGACAGTATTGCTCAATATGGGTGAGGGTCCAGTTCCCGTTCTCATCAAGAACCCTGACAAAAAGAATGTGGTTGCCGGTAATAAGGCCAGAAACGTCTACCAGGAAGCTCTCATCGACATTTTGTGAAGCAGGAACCGGTACCGGTGTTCCGTTTCCGAATCCCGGATCGGTATCAATAAAATATTCCATGGCCGCCAGGTTGGGAGCAGGAGGCCGTGGCCCCGTGGTTTCAAGCTTGAAAATATCGCGTTTGTCCGTCAAACTCCAGAGGCTGTCGCTGTCCTTTACACGGAAAAACAAAGTATGAAAGCCAGCACTTAACCCAGAGATATCAAGCGAATAACTTTCGTCGATATTCAAGCCCGTTGTGACAGGCAGTGAAGCGCCATTTCCAAAACCGGGATCCGTATCGAAGAAATATTCCAGCGCCACCACATCCTTTGTCGGAGGCGAAGGATCGGGCAGTCTGATCTTGAATATATCTCTTTTATCGGTTAGGCTCCATACCTCGTTGCTGTCCTGTACACGGAAAAATAAAGTATGAAATCCATCTGACAAAGAGGTAATATCGACAGAATAACTTTCGTCGATATTCAGCCCGGAAGTGACGGGCAGAGAAGTGCCATTGCCGAATCCGGGATCGGTATCAAAGAAATACTCAAGACCGACCACATCCTTTGTCGGTGGTGGTGGATCAGGCAGCCGGATCTTAAAGATATCCCTTTTATCTGTGAAGCTCCATATTCCGTCGCTGTCCTGTACCCTGAAGAATATTACATGGAAGCCAACAGTTAAGGAAGTGATGTCGATCACATAATCTTTATCAATATTCAGACCTGCGGTCACTGGCAGTGAAGTTGCGCTGCCAAAACCGGGATCCGTATCGAAGAAATATTCCAGGGCTGTTACATCCTTTGCCGGAGGCTGGGGATCGGGCAGCCGGATCTTGAAAATGTCCCTTTTGTCAGTGAAACTCCAAACACCGTCGCTGTCCTGTACCCTGAAGAATATTACATGGAAGCCAACAGTTAAGGAAGTGATGTCGATCACATAATTTTCATTTATCGCGAGTCCGGTTGTTACGGGCAATGACATGCCATTTCCAAATCCCGGATCTGTATCGAAAAAATACTCCAGCGACACCACGTCCTTTGCCGGAGGAGGCGAATCGGGCATACGGATCTTGAAAATATCCCGCAGATCTGTGAGGCTCCATTTTCCATTCGAATTTTTCACACGGATGAAAAGTTTATGAAAGCCCGTTGGAATTGCTGCAAGATCGATCGAGAAGTTCTCATCTATGTTTGCTCCCGCTGTCACCGGAACCTGGGCACCGTTCCCGAATCCCGGATCACTGTCGAGAAAATACTCAACAGAAACAATATCCGGCGCCTGGGCAAATGACACAGGTTGCCAAAGAAACAGAGCAAACAATAATACCAGGGGAAACAGTTTAAATTTCCATTTCATGGCTAACCTCTTAATTATGGGATTTGGCCTTGATGTTCACATCTATGGTCACATTGTTGCTGCCATAGTTGTTCAGAGAAACATCCCAGATGGCAGGAATGGCCGGAAACAGGGAAAGTACCCAGGGATGGTCGCCCCCGTACATGCCGCAATCCTCTCCTGCCCAGCCGGCGCCGATGGCCGGTGAACCCGCAGCAAGTTGCATGTCGCTGTCAATCCCTGTTGTATAATCAATGAATACAGTGCTCATATCTATGTTCTCCTGGTTACCGTTGGCGCTTCCGAACTGGGTGCCGTTTCCGATATTGTTATAGTAATATGAACCGTTAGGATAATAGGTTCCGATGATCATGATATTATTATAGAACTGGGTTTCCTTGGCGTTTATAGCATTTGAAGCGTCATTACCTGAAAAAACATTTTGATATATTGTCACATTTTCCGCCAGTATGGTGCTGCTAAGGTAAATGCTATAACCGGTATAATAGGTTGTGTGACGTGTGTAAATGAAATTATTCCGTATCACCAGGTTGGTCAATCCGGTACCACCATCGGAATATATCCCGAAATTCCTGGCGTATACATAGGTGTAGTTCATAAGAATATAGTTGTTCTCAATCAATACATTTGTACAATTGCTAGCAATGGTTATTGCATAATAATTGGCATTTCCACCCGTACCGGTGTACTGGATCTTGTTCCTTCTGATGGTGATTTCCGATGTATTGACATCTATACGGTTATTTTCAAAGCGGCACCCCTCAACGATCGAATTTTCAGATCCGGCGTTGAAGTTGATCTGACCGATCCTGGAAACTTCTTTGTAAGCTTGTGTTGAGTCGTTTTCGTTCAGGAAATCGCCGGCCCCGATTATGTGCAGTTGTTTTGAACAGTTGAGGTTGCCATAGCCATTAGGGCTTCCCTCAATGTACAGCGTATCACCTGCTGATGCGCCGTTATGGGCGGCCTGGGTCGTCGTAAAATCGGGATCCGAATTCACACGGTTGTTCACTCTCCACACGGTTGCGGATGAAATCTGGGCAAGCATGATTATTGCCGTTGCGATAATTGTAACTTTTGTTCTCATAATGTAATTTTTCATTTTGTAAATAATTATATAAAAATATTGAAATTGATTTAATAATTAAGACGGATTAAGACGGAACAAATGATTAAATTCGATTTGGTATGGTTGCTGTAGTAAAATGAGACCCCATTGCAGGCGTTAAAATCAATTGATAAAGTTGCCCTGATTCCCATTAGTTTGCTTTGAGGATATTGCAGAGTGTTTTTCTGAAGTGCAAAGTAATGAAGATTAACAAGTTTCCACAATAGGGTAATATACTTAAATTGATAGGGTAATTACCTTACCCGGCATCGAATGATCGGTTTTACGTTAGCATGCTGACTGCCTCCTCCGCCGGCTGGCGGATACGGCAGTTAAACCCGCCTTTATTGACCCTCGCGGGCTCGGGGGACATTACCATGTAATTTTAAATCAGCCTCTTTTTCATGAAAGCCCGTCCGGAACCTGTCTTCAAATAGCGTTCAAAAT
>JAFGME010000248.1 GCA_016927695.1 Bacteroidales bacterium | reverse complement strand
GTCCGGGATACGCCTGAAGACTGAGTTCGGCAGCGCCGTTGGCAACATCGTTTATACCGGGAGTGTATTCAGTTTCCAATGTGTTGTTGCCGGAAAAAGTACCATCGCCGGAAGAGCTCCAGTGAACGGTCACATAGTTTTCGGCAGAGCCTGAGAGGTAAGCTGTTTCTCCCTCATTGATCGTCTGGTCGGGGCCGGCATTGGCTTCAGCTTCTTTGGTGATCGTAAGTTCCATTTCGTCGCCGGCTTCCTGGCCCGGGAGGTAGCCTGTGACATTCAAAGTCAGGGTCACCGAACCGTTTTCAATGTCCTGGTTGCCGCGCAGGTATTTGGCATTCACTGATGTGGCATTTTGGAAAACACCGTCGCCCGAAGTTTCCCAGAGAACCGATGCATAATTCGTTGCATTGCCCTGGGTGATGAAGAGTTCGTTCTCACAAATGGCAGTGTCCTGTCCTGCATAGGCTGTAGGCTGTTCTATCGTGGAAAAATCGAAAGAGGCTATGCGTGTACCCCAGCCGGCGCTTTTCATGTATTCTGTCGTGAACCAGAAGGTAGTGTCAGTATACGGATCCACAGCCATGCAACTGTAATCGCCCCAGCGGTTGATGCCGGTTTGCGAGCTGCCTCCCGCAATGATTTCGATCTCCTGCAGGTTCATTTCGCCTAAAGGGGCATTGGGTGTACGGCCGGTGTACCTGATGGAGGGATACACATTGCTGCCGGATACGGAATAACCCAGCGCGATGTTTCCATTCGCCGCCATGGCAATGCTTCCCATCCAGCGGTTTTCGGCGCCGGGGGCGTAAGTGCCCTGCTGGTAAATGGTCCAGCCTGTGCCGTTGTCCCTGAGTTCGTACCACCTCACTCCTGCCCTGCCGCTGACATTCACAGTGTGGTTGGCCACCATAGCCCTGTAACTGCCGAAATCCCTGAAGGGCAGCCTGAACATCAGCACACTTGAAATGGCGTCGAGCTTATTGCTTGTACCCGGTTGGGCAATGCCGTTGATGTTGGCGTTAAAAGATGCAGGAGTAAGCGTTTTCGCAAGGGAGAAGGTAGAGTTGTTCGGGTTCTGCCAGTTGGCATGCAACTCCCATATTTCCATGTTTTTATTGCCGTCGAAGTTGATGCCCGTAACGTAGTTGGGTGTACCGGCCGCCGGGGCATCGCCGTCCACATCGGATGGGAGGAATCCGAATTTGTTCGAATACTCTCCGAAATAGATCATCGAAGCATCCGGGTTGCCTGCCAGCATCTTTTCCCTCTCAAAAACTGCTACGCCTGTGCCTTCGAAACCGCTGCCGAACATGTGGAAAGTGGCGTAATAGCCGTCGGGCCAAACGGACAGTTTCGGGTAATCGGGGAAAAGTGAAAACTCGAAGGCATACCTGTTCCATGCGCCCAGGGGATCGCCGGTTTCAGAAACGGCAATCATTTCGTAATACTTGTTGTTTGAGGTGTAAATGGCAAACTGGCTGGCCACCCAGCGACCCGCCATCTCATCGTAAAGGATGATGGGATCGCCGTCGTTGGTGCCCGACCAGGGGCCGGGAAACCCCGACCACAGGGTGCTGTTGTCCACCGGGCCGTATAGTTTATTTCCTTCCTTATCGAAAATGGCAAAGGAGAGGTTGATCATCTGGAAATAATGGTCTGGTCCCACATCGCCGTCGGTATCGGGGGGATACACGCCGTTGACATTGCCGGTGCCGGGAACATTCACTACCGGGCCTTTGGCTGTCCGGCTTCCCATAAAACCCTGCAATGTTGATGGATCAACGGGGGTCTGGTCATTTTTGTTGAAGCCCATTCCCAAAGATTTGTTCTCGATAAGGCCGTCTTTCCATGACCTGTCCCTCACACCCGGTTCGACCACCGGCATATCAATAAGGGCGGGTGTTTTATCGAAGTAAGCGGCTTTGGAAACCTGGGTTGGGTAAAAAGCATTGTTCTGGGAATGGCCCCAGAAAGCAATTAAAACAAATAGAGCAAAAGGTACAGAAAATCTCATACAAACAACTTTTTAGAATGTTTCAAACAGATCAACAAAGAAAAGGAAAAATAGTTTTAATCAGGGGAAAACGGAACCTAATATAATGCAAAAGGAAATAAAATTCGCCACATCTTACAATATCTTTTGAAAATAGAAGGCCGCGAATGCGCAAATAAAGACGGATAAAACCTGAATCCTTTGTAAGCTGAAATTTTTAATCACTTACAATCACATGCATACTTAATGCATGTTTTGATTTGTCTTGACTTTTTAAAAAAAATTCATTATATTTGCAAAAATCAATAAATTACACCATGAAAAAGATACTGTTACCAGTGGCAATTACCCTATTGCTGACATTGTTCAAGACAACCGTTGGCGTTGTCATTTATGTACCCAACGATTATCCCACGATTCAGCAGGCAATAGATGCTGCGGAAGATGGCGATATCATTGTATTCGTAGGATTTTATAATGAAAATCTGATCATAAACAAGTCATTGTGGTTCAGACCTTCATTGTTTACAGAAGAAACAGGTTCATCCCCAAAGTATTCATCCTTCAGGGGGGCCACTATCAATGGAGATCACACGGTAGGTTTTAACAGCCTTTATATTGAAGAAGGCAGTATTAAAAGCTATGGTGGTACCCTGAAAATCATAGACTGTTACTTTACAGGTGATTCGGTTTACACATATTGGTCAGGTGGAGAAGGTGGCGCTATTTTATGCAATAACAGCAAATCATTGATACACTATAACACGATATATGATTATTATTTCTGGGATGACCCTTTTCCTGCAGATAAAAATGGAGGGAAATCCTGGTGCAAAGGAACCGGTATTTGTCATAACTCCGGTATTGCCATGATATCTTATAATTGGGTTTTCGATAACACCATACACATTGTTCAGGAAGGATACTCTTATTTAGAAACCCAGGGGGGAGGAATATATTCCAATGGTGGCACAATACTATGCAACCGGGTTTTCGACAACACCATGCATCTTTGGGTGAATCCTGATTACGGTCCAGCCACTGCAATTTGCAAAGGAGGTGGGATCTATGGAGGGAGTCTGGTCATGAACAATATTATTGAGGGTAATTCCATCTTTGCATATGCTCATGTATGGACCGGAGGCCAGGCCGATGCAATGGCTGAAGGCGGAGGGATTTACAACGATAACGGGCTGATATACAATAATCTGGTAAGAAACAACTCATCTGAAGCGGTTGCACAGGGAACACCCGCGAATAGCCATGCTTACGGTGGGGGTATATTCAGCAATTCAGTAATCGAACTTACGACCGTCACAAACAATTCATGCACTGGAAATGCAGCCGGTGCAGGGGTATATGGAGGTGAGCTCCTCAACAGCATTGTCTATTTCAACGGAGCGCAAAATATTTATGGGGTAACAGGCACATATTCAGATGTTCAATATGGATTGACAGGTGCGGGAAACATAGATGCCGATCCTCTTTTCACAAACCAGGGTTCGAATGGATTTTTTCTATCCCAGACAGCCTGTGGCCAGCCACTGCAAAGTCCCTGCGTTGACGCCGGTGGTGGCCCGCAGGCAAACGGTACCACAAGAACTGATTACGTGCCGGATGCCGGTGTGGTGGATATGGGATTTCATTATACACATGAATGGGTTCCGGTCAATCCAACATTTTTCCCGTCTGTTGCATTGTTTGATTGTATCAAGCATAGTGTAGAAACGGGAGAAACAATACAGTTCAGTTCATTGAATGTTCCATATACAGAAACTACCGGAAAGTATTGGATCTTTGAAGGAGGTACTCCTGCTACATCAACACAAAACAATCCTTTTATAACCTACAATATACCAGGTGATTATAAGGTTACCATGATTTCATACAATGTGAACTATGCGGATACAACAATAATTGACAATTGCGTCCATGTAAGCAATCCACCAACTCCGCCTGTCCCTGCCTTTACGGCCAGTACGACGCAACCAGCCATTGGTGAGACAGTTCATTTCACAGATCTGTCAACCAACAACCCGACATGGTGGCTCTGGACTTTTGAAGGCGGAACACCACCTGTCTCAGCAGTGCAAAATCCTATAGTTACGTATAATACTCCGGGATTGTACGATGTGCAGCTTGAAGTGGGCAACACTTATGGATCCCAAGTCTTGCTGGAGGAAGATTATATTGATGTTTCCATTGTAAAGGCAAATATAAAACTATTCCTTGAAGGCCCTTTCAATGGTACGGAAATGTCGACCTGGCTAAACAGTTACGGATATATACCATTGTCTCAGCCTTTCAACACCTCACCCTGGTATTACACTGGTCCGGAAACGGTCACTTCCATCCCGGGCAACGAAATCACCGACTGGGCGCTCCTCGAACTAAGGACAGGTCCGGGAGGGCCTGAAACAGCCACAAACGTAATAGCAAGAAAAGCAGTCTTTTTAAGCAAGGATGGAATCTTGCTCCCATATGACGGAACGAATATAGAATTCTCGGGTATGACCACCGACAGAATTTTTGCAGTTATTTACCAAAGGAACCACCTCCCTGTCATATCCCCGGATACCTTGCCCATTGTGAACAATTCCCTGACATGGGATTTTACCAGCGATGCAAACATGGCCTATGGAGGTTTTCTGGCCCAGAAGGAGCTGGCTCCCGGCATTTGGGGTTTGTTTGCAGCAGATGGCAATGCCGACGGACAGGTCAATTCGCAGGACAAAGTCGATGTTTGGAGCCCTGAGTCCGGTCAGTCGGGCTATCTTTCAGGGGATTTCAATATGAATGGCAACGTGGAGAACCAGGATAAGAATGATCTCTGGACGATCAATGGGGGATATGGTTCTTTTGTGCCGGCAGCAATTTTTTCCTGCGGAGATGAATTGATCGATATCCGGGACGGAAAGGTATATGGCACTGTCCTGATCGGCAGCCGGTGCTGGATGTCAGAGAACCTGAACATCGGCACGATGATAAACGGCAGCAGCAACCAAAGCAACAACAGCATCATCGAAAAGTATTGTTATGCGAACAACACCGCCCATTGCGACGAATATGGAGGTCTGTACCAGTGGGATGAAATGATGCAGTATATATCCACCCCGGGAACACAGGGTATTTGCCCTCCTGACTGGCATATACCCACAGACATAGAATGGAAAAAACTGGAAGGCGCAGCGGACAGCCAGTATAGCTATCCCGATCCTGAATGGGATCAGACCGGTTGGCGTGGTTATGATGCAGGGGGCAATCTCAAAGAAACAGGAACCGATCACTGGGACAATCCCAATACCGGCGCTACCAACTTAACCACGTTTACGGCTCTTCCCGGGGGATTCAGGGATATAAATAGTGTCTGTCTTTAAACTCAGATTGTTAACAAATACTGGCAATCGAAAGAATAACAATAGAAAGTTCCGAGTAATTTCG
>JAFGME010000247.1 GCA_016927695.1 Bacteroidales bacterium | reverse complement strand
GGACAGGTTTGTGACCACCGGCGAAGAAAAAGAAAAGCTGAAACAAGAGCTGCTGCGCATTAAAAGCGAACAACAGCAGAACCAGCGAAACTTCCTGGTACGAATGGAAGAACTTACCCAGCAACGTGAAAAAGAGATCGAAGAAACTATCCGCATGGAACTCGATGCCAAAAAGCAGGTGCTGATGGCCGAACTCAACCAGGATGACCGGTACACCAAACGTGCCAGGCCAACAGTGATATATGTCGGTCTGATATTTATCCTTTTGGAATTGCTTGGATTGCGGCACATCATAATGCACTCTCTGGGAATTGAAGCGGAAATCATTGCGAATTCCGACCAGATTTTCAAGATTTTCCTGGGTGTATGGGGCAGTGTATTGGGTGTGTATTCCATCGGCAGGTCAGTTGAGAAAAGGGGAACACGGAATACCTGGACTTCTTTGGTTACAGGCAGTAAGAATGATACAAAGCCTGAAACCTCACAAGCTGAACCACAGAGCCAGTCCCTGAAAAACAAAATCAAGTGGAACTGACAGCAAATCAGGCTGTGTTCTGCTTCAATTCAAGTAATAATCATTTAAAATCTACAATCATGGTAAAAATTGTATTGCATTGTTCCGATTCAGGGTTCGGAAATGCGGCCTTAATTGCAAAGTGGCACTGTCTGCCTGAACAGGAAGTCATTCAGAATGGCAAAGTTTACAAAGGACGTGGATGGAGCGGCATAGGCTATCATTATGTCATTCTCAATGGCTGGCTTACCCCTGACCACTTCAATGCCAAATTTGATGGCTACATTGAGACCGGCAGGCCGCTTGATGATGACCCGTTTATCACCAAATCAGAAATGGGTGCGCATGTAAAGGGTTTTAATGTGAATTCCCTGGGAATATGCCTGATAGGCAAGTCAGGCCGGTTCACAGAAAACCAGTTGAACAAAGCCCTTGAACTGATAAGTGAACTCGAAGGCCAGTTTCACGAAATTGAGATCTATCAGCATGGTGAGCTGGACAAAGCCAAGCCATTCTGTGCAGGGCTGGATATGACAAGGTTTAAGGAGAATTACAGGCTTTACAGGGAAGCCCTGAATACACAAAGCGCATAATTGGACACCCTGCACGACAAAGCAAACAGGGCAATAACCCTGCTCAGGGAATTTGAACCGTATGAAGGGTATCACCTGGCATTTTCCGGCGGGAAAGACAGTATTTGTATCTGGCAACTGGCTAAACTGGCCCAGGTCAGGTTTACGGCCTGGTTTGCCATAACCTCTGTTGACCCGCCGGATGTTTTACGGTTTATCCGGCAATACTTTCCTGATGTCAGGTTTCTGCGGCCTGAACTTTCCATGTTTCAACTAATCGTTCATAAAAAAATACTTCCAACTCGTAAAACAGCCTATTGCTGCGAGTTCCTGAAGGAATATGCCGGTATAGGGGAATTAGTTGTCCAGGGTATCCGCTGGCAGGAAAGCCGGGCAAGGTCAGGCAGGAAGTTTTATGAAAAAGACAACCGGCAGAAAATGAAAGGCAAGCAATACCTCAATCCCATTATTGACTGGACGACCAGCGATGTGTGGATGTTTATTAAACAACACAAACTGCCTTTTCCCGATTTGTACCTGGGATGTTTCAGCCGGGTGGGCTGTATCGGCTGCCCCAAAGCATACTATAAACACCGCCAGCGGGAATTTCAGCTATATCCCAGGTTCAGAATTGCCTATCTGATTGCCATCAGGAAAGCCATGCAACAGCATGGGGCATTCAGCAAATTTGAAAGTCCTGAAGATGTATTCAACTGGTGGGTGAGCAATGATAGCATGAGGGTGTATTTTGAGAAAAAGAGGCAGAAAGTGATACCGTTTATTACAAAGGATATTTAAGTTCCTCATGGGTAATCCTAATTGAACAAATGAACCTGTTTCGTTATAAAAATTCAGTTTTATGTAGTATGGCTGCTTATTTTCTGTAAAATATAACGGATTAATTAAAAATTATGAGAGAGATTTTTATTTTTCACAAATGTTCAGTAAATTTGTTTGTTCACGTAACGTGTACATTTATATAATTTGAACAAATGGAGAATAAACTTATATATACAGTAATTCACGATGTCCTAAAAAAGTTAAACATAAATGGCAAATGGAAAGAAATGGCTATTGATGGGATAGATGGTGTACTGGAACTTGAATACAATAATAAAAAAGCAAAGTTTAATGTAGAAACAAAAAAAGAGATAAGAAATTATCATCTCCCCAAAATTTACCAATTGGCCGAATATAATAAACCTCTGATGGTGATCACAGAAAAGAATATCTTTCCCAAGATTAAGGATGAATTCAGACAACATGGTATTGCTTTTATTGACCTGAATGGAAATATAGATATCGAAACGGATATGATACTCATTAAGGTAGAAGGCAAACAACAAAAATATCTTCAACCTGAGAAACAAGGGCGGGCTTTTGCAAAAACTGGACTTAAAGCTATTCTATTGTTTTTACAGAATGAAAAAATGATAAATGAAACGTACAGGGAAATTGCTAAAAAAACTGCGATTGCCTTAGGGAATGTCAAATACATACTTGAAGGGTTAAAGGAAGAAGGATTTATTTTAAAAAAGACCGAAAAAACCTTATACCTGACCAATAAAAAGGAATTACTTGAAAAGTGGCTGATAGCTTACGATGAAAAACTAAAACCCGCCTTGCATATCGGTAATTACAGATTTGTCAGGCAAGAGGATTTCAGGGAT
>JAFGME010000246.1 GCA_016927695.1 Bacteroidales bacterium | reverse complement strand
GTATAACAGAATGCCTGCAGAAACAGAAATATTGTAGCTCTCTGTAAAACCGTACATGGGTATCCTTACGAAATAGTCGGAAAGGTCTGTGGCAGTTTTCGACAATCCTGCCAGTTCCCTGCCGAAGATGATAGCCAGTTTGTGCTGCAGTGGCATTTCCTCAGGAAGATAGCCGGTTTTATGCGGGGTTGTCGATATAATTTTATACCCTCTGTATTTCAGGTCATGTAATACCTCCGCAATGGTGGATTCTTTTCCGTGCCTGACGATCTCCACCCACTTGGCCGAACCCAGTGTAACCTGGGGATTGATCCGGTATGGGTTTATGCCTTCAATAGCGTGCATTTCCTGTATCCCCAGACAATCACAGGTCCTGACTACGGCGCTTGCATTTTGTGACTGATAAATATCCTCCAGTACAGGAAGGATGTGTTTTGTGCGTTCCTTTAAGGCTTGTGCCATCAGGTTTCGTTTGTTCGAAGAAATAAATTCTTCAAGATGATTGCAAAGTTGTATTTTTACTGACGTGTCCATGTTATGCTATTCTGTAGAATCAATTGATTTTGATCAAAGTAAATAAATTTAGTGTTTAAAAACACAATTTTAACTAAAAAATCATATTTTTGCCGCCTAATTTTTAAAAATTATGGTTAAAAAGAAAGACACTACCGAGGAAAGAATTGTAGCTGTTGAGGAGGCATTGAGCAAAACAGAGCAGTTTATCGAAAAAAATCAGAAAATTCTTACCATCATTGTAGCAGCTTTGGTAGTTGTTGTGCTGGTTGTAATCGGTTTCAGAAAGTTTTATGTCCAGCCAAAGGAAAAGAATGCAGCCGCTGCTATGTTTATGGCAGAGAGATATTTTGAGAAGGATTCCTTCAACCTGGCTTTGAATGGCGATGGCTTTTACATGGGTTTCCTTGATGTTATTGACGATTATGGCATCACAAAATCAGCCAACCTTGCCAGATATTATTCAGGGATAAGCTATCTGCGGCTCGGCGATTATGAGAATGCGATCAAATACCTGAAAAAGTTCAAAAGCGATGACCAGATTGTATCAGGCATGGCCCTTGGCGCCATTGGCGATGCCTATCTCGGGCTGAAGGAGGTGAAGAAAGGCGCCGGATACTATGTGCGTGCCGCAGAAAAAAATGATAATAATTTTGTTACCCCTTCCTTCCTTTTTAAAGCAGCCATGGCCTATGAGTTAATGAATGACTGGAGCAATGCCCTCGCCTTGTACGAGAAAATCCAGAAGAACTATCCCAAATCGCCCGAAGCAAGAGACCTGGATAAATACATTGCCCGGGCAAAGAACAGGATGGGTAAAAGCTGATTGTAATTGCCCGCTTCACTTTTCTTTCGGGGTTGAGTACTAAAATATTTCAGTAACCTGATGGAGAATAACTTCAGGATCGTCTTTATGGGAACGCCTGATTTCGCGGTTCCTTCACTCAGAACGCTTTACGAAAACGGCTATGAGATACCCTGCGTTGTTACCGCACCTGATAAACCGGCGGGCAGAGGCAGATCAATGAAGCAACCCCCTGTAAAAATCTTTGCCGCATCCCTCGGACTGAAAGTGGTTCAACCGCAAAATCTGAAAGATGAGGTTTTTGTTGATTATATCGCCTCACTTTCACCCAACCTCATAGTGGTGGTGGCTTTTCGCATGTTGCCGGAAAAGGTCTGGAGGATACCTGAATGCGGAACGGTCAATCTTCATGCTTCACTTTTGCCGCAATACAGAGGGGCAGCGCCCATCAACTGGGTTATCATTAACGGCGAAACCGAAACCGGGCTCACCACATTTTTCATCGACCGGGAAATAGACACAGGCAGAATTTTATTGTCGGAAATGATACTCATTGCCCCTGAGGACAATGCAGGTTCGCTGCACGACAGAATGATGCTGAAAGGTGCAGACCTGCTTCTGGATACCGTCAGGAAAATTGAAAGGAAAGATTATACAACGCTTGATCAAAAAGATACGGGGCAATTGAAGAAAGCGCCTAAACTGACCCGTGACGACTGCCTGATCCGGTGGGACAGGCCTTCCAAAGAAATCATTCAGAGGATCAGAGGTTTGAGCCCGTACCCTGGGGCTTTTACGGTTTTTCTGTCAGAATCCGGTCGTGAAGTCATTCTAAAAATTTACGAAGCCATGGTTTGGCAGCATGAAGACTTAACTTCGCCCCCCGGAAGGATTCTTTTAGTGAACAAAGGAAATATGTTGGTTTCATGCGCCGATGGCTGGGTTAAACTTCTGAGGGTGCAGATGGAGGGCAAAAAGGCGCTCCCGGTGATAGATTTTTTGGCCGGATTCAGGGATGTTGAAACTTGGCGTATATCGGGCGATACGGGGGGGGATCCCCGCAAACGTATTGATATTAGGCGAAGTTATTAACAAAAGTTTTATATTATTAACAATATCAAGGGTTTTGAGGGGCAGGACTTGATTTTTTCATAAAATAGTTTAACTTTGCAGGGTTTTTAAACAATAAAATATTATAACTATGAACAAAGCTGAATTAATTGATGCCATTGCAGCAGATGCCAAGATAACAAAGGCAGATGCTAAGAGAGCATTGGATGCTTTCATTGGCGCTACCTCAAAAGCACTGAAAAAAGGTGACAGGGTAGCACTCGTTGGTTTTGGTTCTTTTGCAGTTGCAAAAAGAGCTGCCCGTGCCGGCAGAAACCCCAAAACAGGTAAAGAAATTAAAATTGCTGCCAAGAAAGTCGTGAAATTTAAACCGGGAAGCGACTTATCGAAGTCAGTAAAGTAAAAACAAAAAATCCCGGTTCAACCGGGATTTTTTGTTTTTGTAAACTTTGCCACAAACCTGTATGGCAGCGCTGCATCCTCTTCTGCATAATCAATCCCTATCCTGGCAGTGGCGCAAACCTCCAGCAAATCATTCCCAATTCCCCAGTCTTCAAGCCATATTATATTCCCTCTCAGGGAAAGTTCATTGTGAAGTCTTGAAATTCCCAGGCATTTAGTTACGCGCCCAGGTCCGTTTACCGGCAGGTTACCCCCGATTATGTAACCGGTTCTTGCTTCCATGGCTCTGAGTCCGATACAGGGAATGAAACCCCTGATCAGTATGGCATCCGGTATGCCGGCTTCATGAGTCACTATATTCAACATGTGGTGCATCCCATAGCAAAGATATACATACGTGATACCCCCTTTCTTATACATGGTTTCCGTCCTCCTGGTCCTAAGGTTATTGTAGGCATGGGAGGCTTTATCGGATATCCCTTTGTATGCCTCAGTTTCTGTGATTATACCTCCTGTTATCTGACCCTCAATGTATGTAAGCAAACCCTTTCCCAGCAATTCTCTTGCAGTTTTCACCACGTCGGGCTGCTGATAAAACCGGGCTGGCAACAACATGTTCAGCAATTTTTAATCGATGGATTTAATTTTTCCGTCTGAAGTGTATCCCACCTGGTTGTTATCAATCATCCATTGTACCGTCCTGATCACTTTGTCTTCTTCCTTTTCATTAAAATCCTGCATTATTTCGGATATGGAAATGGGCCCCTTTTCAAGGGCTTTGAGTAGTTGTTCCGAAATTTTCTCAAAATCCCTTTCCGAGAGCTCTGCTTTGTTAATTTTTAAACAAACATCGCATCTGCCACACCTTTTTGCATGTGTTTCCCCAAAATAAAAAAGAATCTGCCGGCTTCTGCATTTTGTACCGGAGGTAATATAACTGATGACTGAATCCAGCCGCTTTCTGTCAGCATCTTTTCTTTCCTTGTACACAGCAGGGGATATCCTGAGATTCCTGATGTCAAACCTCTCCCGGGTAAATACAATCTGAGGCTTGGTCTTCTTCATTACATAGGCAATGACCCCCAGTTTGTGAAGTTGTTTTAAAAGCGCGGTGACATCTTCCTGTTTCATTTCCATCCGCCTCGACAGATCTGCCTCGGAAATTTTCTGATAATCACTAAACAGCCCTGTGTATGATCTCAGTATCGTTTTTATGATGTGGTCCTGATCCGGGTTTTCTACCTGAAACTTATACAAATCGTCTTTCTTTAACGTAACCCTGACCCTGCTTTCCGTATCAAAAACCTCATGCAGAGTTAAATATCCATCTTTTTCAAGCAGCTTCAAAGAATTGTAAACCGTGATTTTGGAAAACCCATATTGCCGGCAAAAATCCGAGATTATAAAATCAAAGCCACATCCTTCACCACTTCCGGTGGCAAGCTGATAATAGTTGCCAAGCGACTGGTATATTTTCCTGATTTCATCAGGAGGAGGATATTTGTTCTCAAAAAAGGCATTCAGGTCTGTGATATCGGCTTTTTCATATAGTATGACGGCATATGATTTCTTACCGTCCCTGCCTGCTCTGCCAGCTTCCTGGTAATACGCCTCAAGGCTGTCAGGAATGTCGACATGCAATACAAATCTGACATCGGGTTTGTCAATCCCCATACCAAATGCATTGGTTGCCACCATAACCCTGTGTCTGCCCTGCATCCAGCTTTCCTGCTTTTTCGCCCTCACCTCCGGATCCAGTCCGGCATGATAATGATCTGCGCTGACTTTGTTTTTTTTCAGGAACAGCGATATATCGGCGGTTTTTTTTCTGCTTCTCGCGTATATGATTCCGGAACCGTTTATTTTGCTTACAATCGACAATACCCTTTGAAGTTTATTCTCCTCAGGGAGTACCATATAATCTATGTTTTCCCTGTGAAAGCTGGCACGGAAAAGATTAGGCTGCCTGAAAAGCAGTTTTTCCTGTATATCGCTGACAACTTCAGATGTGGCCGAAGCCGTCAGAGCCAGTACGGGAACCCCGGGTAAGTGCTGTCTGATATCGGCAATGCGCAGGTAAGTGGGCCTGAAATCGTAGCCCCATTGTGAAATGCAGTGGGCTTCGTCGATTGCCAGAAGAGATACCCTGAATTTGTCAAGGTTTATCCTGATCCGTTCTGTTTCCAGTCTTTCAGGGGAAAGGTACAGAAATTTATAATGGCCATAAATACAGTTGTCAATGGCTGCATTTATTTCGTCGGATGCCATGCCCGAATATATGGCTGCAGCTTTTACTCCCTTTTTTTTAATGTTCCCGACCTGGTCTTTCATCAGGGCAATAAGCGGGGTTACAACAATGCAAAGTCCGTCACGCATAAGGGCAGGAACCTGGAAGCAAACTGATTTACCCCCGCCTGTCGGCAGCAGGGCCAATGTGTCACGGCCTGTCAGCACCGATTGGATGATCTCTTCCTGCAGCGGCCTGAATGAACTGTAACCCCAGTATTTCAGAAGGACTTGTTTTGCATCCATTGTCAGGCATTTTCATAACGAAGGTATAAAAAATCCATCTTCTGATAATTTAATCCTGTTTTAATATTCACTTAACCTCCCGGTCCTAAGTTTGCATCAAAAAACCTGTTGATACTTATGAATGATGAGGTAAATATCGTAAAAATCAATTTAAGGCAGGCCTTTGTCAGCGCATCCGACATTTATGTGGATATTATGAATAAGGTATGTGAAGTAACAGTGTCGGTAGACGACTTCCAAGGTGAAAGCATTGGTTATATTGTGACTGATAGCATTACTTTCACCATGATAGATTATGTGGACAATTACCCTTTTAAGTATGTCTTTAGCTACAGGCTCAAACCTCTGGGTTATTTGGCGTAGCTCACTGCCCTTGTTTCCCTGATGACGGTAATTTTTATCTGTCCGGGATAGGTCATCTCATCCTGTATTTTTTTGGAAAGATCGTAGGATATTTTTGCAGCTTCGTCATCGCTGACTTTTTCAGCTCCGACGATCACGCGCAACTCCCTTCCTGCCTGAATGGCAAATGTTTTTACCACACCCGGATAGGTTAAGGCCAGTTCTTCAAGATTATTGAGCCTCCGGATATAGGATTCCACAACTTCCCTTCGTGCGCCGGGACGGGCGCCGGAGATGGCATCGCAAACCTGAACAATAGGTGCAATGAGGTTGTCCATTTCTGTCTCATTATGGTGTGCCCCGATGGCATTGCATATCTCCGGCTTTTCCTTGAATTTTTCAGCCATTTTCATCCCCAGCAGGGCATGCGGAAGTTCGGGTTCATTGTCGGGAACCTTTCCAATGTCATGAAGTAATCCTGCCCTTTTGGCAATCTTGGGATTCAAACCGAGTTCGGAAGCCATGGTGGCACAGAGATTCGCCACTTCCCTCGAATGCTGCAGCAGGTTTTGACCATAAGAGGAGCGGTATTTCATTTTACCGATCAGCCGGATCAGTTCATGATGCATTCCATGTATGCCCAGGTCGATGGTAGTGCGTTTCCCGGTTTCTATGATCTCCTGCTCGATCTGCTTCTTTGTTTTTGCCACGATCTCCTCTATCCTGGCAGGATGAATTCTTCCATCGGAAACGAGCTTGTGAAGCGACAGGCGTGCTATTTCACGGCGGACCGGGTCGAAAGCCGACAATAAGATGGCGTCAGGCGAATCATCAATGATGATCTCAACGCCGGTCAAAGCCTCAAGCGCCCTGATGTTTCTGCCCTCCCTTCCGATGATCCGGCCTTTGATTTCATCATTTTCGATATTGAAAACAGAAACGGAGTTTTCGATGGTTTGCTCGGCTGCCGTGCGCTGGATCGTCTCAATGATGACTTTTTTTGCCTCCATATTGGCAGTGAGTTTGGCTTCGTCAAGGATCTCAGTGATATGCGAAATGGCTTCTGATTTCGCTTCATCCTTCAGCGAGTCAACCAATTGTTTTTTTGCGTCGGAGGCGGACAATCCCGAAATTTTCTCCAGGATTTCCACCTGTTGCTTGTGGGCCTTATCAATATCGGATTGTTTTTTACTGACGAGTTCAAGCTGAGAGTTCAGGTTGCCTTTGATGATGTCAAGTTCTTTCTGTTTACGCTGCAGCTCCTCAATCCGTTGCGAAAATGCAGTTTCTCTTTGTTTGAGCCTGCTTTCGTTTTTCAATAAAAGGCTGTTTTTTTCATTGATCATTTTTTCATGCTCTGATTTTAGTGCCAGGAACTTCTCTTTGGCCTGAAGAATTTTTTCCTTTTTAATTACCTCCGCCTTTTCTTCTGCTTCCAGAATGATGTTTTTATTCCTTTTTTCAATCATTTTCCGCAGCACGAACGCTGTGATGAGAATGCCGGCAATGAGTGAAACCAGTGATGCAATAATTATTGTAATTTCCATAACAAGCAGTATTAAATGGTTAAAAAAAACCCGCATAAACCAAGGAGTTTGATAAACCCCAGATGTCAGGTTTAGGTTTGCCAAGTTCTTCGAACGTCCACTGCACCTTGTTGGGTGATCCTGCCAAAGGCGGGATTGAGGCCTGTTCTGTTAACTTATGAGCATCCCCTTAATGCAAAAATGTTGAGTTTATAAACATAATTTTGATTTAGTGCGGGTATTTGCCATAGGCTTATTGCAGCCTGTTTGTAATTTGTCAAAGAACTTTAGTCATTGTCCGAGTTTCCCGGTAATCTCATCCTCCAGTTTTTTCAGCCTTACTGCTATGCCTGCTTCCTGCTCGGCAAACTCACTTTCCTTTCCCTTTAACCCCGAAGCGAACTCCAGGGCAGTGAGGGCAAGCAAGTCCTGCTTGTC
>JAFGME010000245.1 GCA_016927695.1 Bacteroidales bacterium | reverse complement strand
GCAATCCAATCGGTAGCCGGATCCATATTGGTCAGTGTGGCATTGTTTCCGCTTGCCGATAAATCGGGCGCCAGGGTACCTGATGTTTCATTGAACTGATAATAGACTATCAGGTTGGTTTCAGTGACAGGGGTCAGCAGTTCCCTGTGCATTTCCGACCGGATCTGAGCCTCGGTTCTGGAAACATTCCATATCCTGAATTCATCAATTTGGCCCGGAAACCAGCCATAAGAAGCCCCTCCGATAGTAAGGCTGGGATAAACATTGTTTTTCAGGCTGGTCAAACCTGTAGCCACCAGGTTGCCATTGAGGTACAAACGGGGTTGTTTTGCTATGTACACCACAGCAACGTGGTTCCATCCGGCAGGAAGTGTGGCATTGTAAACCAGCAGGGCAGGCATGTAGCTTGCCGCATGTTCATACACCAGAATGCCGTTGGTTCCCATTGAAACGCCGGCTCCGGCGTTGCCCCCTGAACCACCCCAGGTAGGATACAAGGCATAACGTTGTCCGAATCCGGGTGTTCCGGTAATACATGACAGGCAATTTTGCTGAGGTTGTATGGTTACAGTCGCGGTTGTCCGTACCCAAAACTCTATCGTGAAATTATTTACGGCCGGAGTAAGCGCAAAAACGTCGCCCATAACCTGGTCATTAATGCCATCAAAATCAATTGCATTCTGGGTTTGCGCGGAAAGATCCATTTTCCATGCCATGAGGGTGAAAAATGAAATAAGTATCAGTTTAGCTTTCATAATGGATGTTAATTTTAAAAGTCGGACAAAATTAATTATTTTTATCTGGAATGATTAAAAATAACAATTTTTTAAGAAAATAATTTTAATGGTAGCCGGGTTAACCCTTTAAACAAATTTTTTCCGGTCCCGTCATGCCTGCTGTTTATGTTATATATCCGCAAAATATCCGATTAAAAAAGGAATGCCGGCATACAGAACTGAATTCTGACCAGGCAGATTTGCCCGGGTAATTAGGTAGCCCGTCACCGGCCATTTCATTTTTTCGTAATTTTGCTGACACTTAAAAATTAATATATGAATTACGATGTAATCGTCATAGGCAGCGGACCGGGTGGTTATGTGGCTGCCATCAGGGCATCACAGCTCGGAATGAAAACAGCGGTGGTCGAAAAGGCCGAACCGGGCGGCGTTTGCCTCAACTGGGGATGCATTCCCACCAAAGCTCTGCTGAAAAGCGCTCAGGTATACAATTATATGAAACATGCTTCCGATTATGGCATTGCGTTAACGGGTGATGTAAAGCCTGATTTTCAGGCCATGATTGGCAGAAGCAGGGAAGTGGCTGCCGGAATGAGTAAAGGGATACAGTTTCTTTTCAAAAAAAACAAGGTCGAACACCTGCAGGGTTTCGGACGGCTGATGCCGGGTAAAAAGGTGGAAATAACTTCCGGAGAGGGGAAAAAGACGATCGTCACCGCCAATCATGTGATCATTGCCACCGGGGCCAGGTCAAAGGAACTTCCGGGAATAAAGCAGGACGGGAAAAAGGTGATCGGCTACCGGGAGGCCATGACGCTTTCCAGACAACCTTCATCCATGCTTATTATCGGATCAGGAGCCATTGGGTCTGAATTTGCATATTTTTACAATTCGATCGGAACGGAAGTTACCCTGGTTGAGTTTCTTCCAAACATCGTACCCCTTGAAGATGAAGAAATTTCAAAACAACTGGAAAGGAGTTTTAAAAAGGCAGGCATCAAGGTTTTGACGGGTACAGCTGTGAAATCAGCGGAAACCAAAGGAAAAAATTGTAAGGTCACCATTGAATCGAAAAAGGGCGAACAGGTGGTTGAAGCGGAGATCGTCCTTTCTGCTGCAGGCATCGAAACCAATCTTGAGGGAATCGGGCTGGAAGAGACAGGGATAAAAACGGAAAAAGGGAAGATTGCGGTGGATGATTTTTACAGGACCAATGTGGAGGGGTATTACGCCATCGGCGATGTTGTTCATGGCCCCGCCCTTGCCCACGTGGCTTCGGCAGAAGGGATAACCTGTGTTGAAAAAATTGCGGGGCTTGATCCCGAACCTCTTGATTATGGCAACATTCCTGCCTGTACCTACACTTCCCCGGAGGTGGCTTCCGTTGGAATGACAGAGAAGCAGGCTAAGGAAGCCGGATTCGAGATCAAGGTAGGCAGGTTTCCTTTCTCCGCATCGGGTAAGGCCAATGCTTCCGGTAACCGCGATGGTTTTATCAAGGTGATCTTCGATGCCAGATACGGTGAGTGGCTGGGCGCACACATGATCGGCGACAATGTAACTGAAATGATCGCCGAAGCCGTTGCTGCCCGGAAGCTTGAAACCACAGGTCATGAAATTATCAAAACCATACATCCCCATCCGACCATGTCGGAGGCCGTTATGGAAGCGGTTGCTGCTGCTTACGGGGAGGTGATTCATATATAAGCCGTCACACTGGCAAATTGTGGTTGTCTTACAATTTATTAACATCCGATGGAAATCATTGAAACTGCCTTTGAAGGGTTGCTGATCTTAAAACCTTCGGTATTTACCGATCACAGGGGATATTTTTTTGAGTCTTTCCGGGTTTCTTGGCTCAGGGGGGTAAGTTTTGTCCAGGACAACGACTCCAGGTCTGCCCGGCATGTACTCAGGGGATTGCATTTTCAGAACCCTCCTCATGCGCAGGGCAAGCTGATCAGGGTGATCTATGGCTCAGCGCTTGATGTGGCAGTGGATATCAGAAATAATTCCCCAACCTTCGGGCAGTGGTTCTCCAGGCTGCTCAGCGGCGATAACCATGAGATGCTGTATATCCCTCCGGGCTTTGCCCACGGGTTCCTTTCGCTGAAAGACCACACTGTCCTGAATTATAAGTGTACAGCCTATTTTCACAAGGATTCGGAAGGAAGCCTGCGTTGGAATGACCCGGAACTGTCTATCGACTGGGGTGTTGAAGACCCTGTGCTCGCTGATAAAGACAGGAATGCACCTCTTTTCAGGGAATTAAAAAGTAATTTCGAACAATGAACAAAACAGCCAGAGTCCTTCTTTTTTCATTGATGATCATTTTCGGGTTGTTGATGCTGAGGATAATGCTTTTTTATTCCGGAACGGAGAAAAACAGCAGCGCTACCTTTAAAAAAGTGTTCAGGGAAAACTACAGGATATTTTCCCCGGTTTTACCCGGCGAAATTGAATTTGCAGGGGAAAGGGTTCCGTTACATCTGATTCATATTCGCGAAAAATTAGACAGGGAGATTCTGGTAAATACCTACTGGCATTCTGCAACACTGCTGATGTTCAAGAGGTCGCAGCGCTATTTCCCCATGATAGAAAAAATTCTCAGAGAGCAGGGTATCCCGGACGATTTCAAGTATCTGGGGCTGATAGAAAGCAGCTTCACCCATGCGGTATCTCCCAGCGGGGCTGCGGGCTTCTGGCAATTCATGGCAGGCACCGGGAAAGAATACGGATTGGAGATCAATGAGTTTGTGGATGAACGTTATCATATTGCGAAGTCGACTGTTGCCGCCTGTGACTATCTCAGGGAAGCCTACGAACGTTACCGGAACTGGAGCCTGGTGGCCGCCTCTTACAACGCGGGGATGAAAAGAATATCCGATGCCCTGGAAAAACAGAAAACCGGAAATTACTACGACCTTTTTCTGAATGAGGAAACCTCAAGGTACATCTTCAGGGTATTAGCCATTAAGGCCATAGTTGAAAATCCATTGGATTACGGAATATATCTGCGCGAAACCGATCTCTATCCTGAAATACCGGTAAGGCAGGTAGGGGTGGACAGCACGGTTGAAAACCTGGTTGATTTTGCGGCGGAACAAGGGAGCAACTATTTGATTCTGAAAACATTCAATCCATGGCTACGGTCAGATAAACTGCCGGTTAGAGAAGGAGCCAGTTATGTTGTTGAATTTCCTGAAAGTCTTGAATACGAAGTACTGTCAAAGTTCCTGGATGAAGAAAGCATCAGGGGCGACTCTGTCACCTTACATGGTCTTTCTGACTGATCCAGGCCGGCAGGGTAAAAAAGAAACCGGTCCCTTTTCCTTTGGTTGACGTTACTGACAGGCTTCCACCCAGTTTTTCAAGGATCATCCTTACAATGGAAAGTCCGATACCATGCCCTTTGGCCTGTGAAGGACTCAGGCCTTCATTCAGTATCCTGTCGATGGTTGCCTTATCCATGCCCTGGCCGTTATCGCTTACCCGGTATTTTATTCCTCCCTTACCATCCTGTTCGCTTCCAATTTCAATTTCCGGAGTTTTACCCCCGTATTTTATGGCATTGTCTATCAGGTTGTACCAGACCTCCTCCACCCATACATTGTGCCCCATGCAGTTGTGCAGTTTGTTGGAATAGCTCAGGTTGGCGTTTTTCCGGGTAAGATGGGGCTTCAGCCTCTTCAGCGCTTCTTTCAGAACCAGTTGCATGTCAAGCTTTTCAAGGCTTATTTTTTCTTTTTCCAGGTGGGTGAATAGCAATATTTCTTTCACCACTACACTCAGTTTCCGGGCGCTTTCCGAGATAAAACCAAGCGATTGCATCATTTCATCCTTGTCCATCTGATCCATTGAGTCGATCAGGTTATCCGAGATACCCACAATGGCTGCCAGCGATGAGTTGATGTCATGGGCGATGGTTCTGGCATACGCATCCAGTTCCTTGTTTTTCCTGATCAATTGCTCTTCTTTCTTTTTCCTTTCCGAAATATCATGGATGAAAGCGAGGGCAAACATACCTTCTCCGGTTTTGAGATAGCTAAGGCTGATATCCGCCGGAAACTCCCTTCCGTCTTTTGAAACAGCCTTCAGTTCAATTCCGTATCCCATGGGCCGGTGCCTGGGTTTGTCGAAAAAGCCCTCCAGCATTTTGTCGTGATTAACCTGAAAACGTTCCGGTATAAGCACATTCAGGTGGCTGCCCGTGATTTCGTTGAGGCTGTGGCCAAAAAGTTCTTCGGCTGCCGTGTTTACCAGTATAATCGTACCTGTGCTGTCAATGAGCAAAAGCCCGTCAGAGAGCTGGTCAAGAAAGTTTTTAACGGTTATCTTATTATCCAGGAATCCCGAAAGAAGTGCAAAGCGCTGTTGTATTTCAAGCACTTTTTCGAGCCTTTGGATCCGGCCTTTCAGGAAATCGAGTTCCTGTATTTCAACGGCTGAAATGTCTGAGTTTTCCATGTAGTTTACAAGTTTCTTTTATCAGAGGTATTTTGCCTTGTTAACGAACAAGGCGGACACAAAGTTATAATAATATAAAATATCTTTGCAGCATATTTATTCGGAATGGAGATTCAAGGGGTTCAGAACAGGGAGAATATTGCTCAGGATGAGCAGGTCATTGAAATTCACGGGGCAAGGGTACATAATCTGAAAAATATTCATGTAAAGATTCCCAGGAACCGTTTGGTGGTAGTCACGGGGCTCAGCGGCAGCGGCAAGTCATCCCTGGCATTCGACACCATTTATTCGGAGGGTCAGCGAAGGTATATGGAAACTTTTTCGGCCTACGCCCGGCAGTTTATCGGAAACCTTGAAAGGCCGGATGTGGATTATATCGGAGGCCTGAGCCCGGTGATCTCCATTGAGCAAAAATCGGTGAACAAGAACCCCAGATCAACGGTAGGGACCATTACGGAAATATATGATTTTC
This sequence comes from Bacteroidales bacterium, assembly GCA_016927695.1. Classification (GTDB taxonomy): domain Bacteria; phylum Bacteroidota; class Bacteroidia; order Bacteroidales; family JAFGHD01; genus JAFGHD01. The sequence goes on along the minus strand of JAFGME010000245.1, from coordinate 1,910 downwards.
TGCGGCTCCTTTTCGCCCGTGTCAGCGATGCCTATTCGCACGTTACAGGAGAGAAAATGCTCAGATACAATGAAGAACAGATCCTCGGTTTAATTTTTGAGAAGTTCAACGGTTCGGACATCTCGGTGCTTGCCCCTGTGGTTAAAGGGCGTAAGGGGCATTACAGGGAGCTTTTTGAGCAGATCAGAAAAACGGGCTTCCTGAAAGTGAGGGTTGACGGTGAGATTAAAAACATCTCTTATGGGATGCAGTTAGACCGGTTTAAAATCCACGACATCGAAATCGTGGTTGACCGGATTCATGTCAGCGGGGATGAAAAATTCAGGCTGACGCAATCGGTCGGCGCCGGCATGCGGTATGGAAAAGGCTCCATACTTATACTGGACGAAAAATCGGGAAACACCGGCTTCTTCAGCCGAAATCTTATCTGTCCGGTTTCAGGTATTTCGTACGGCGACCCTGAGCCCAATACATTTTCGTTCAATTCTCCTTATGGGGCATGCGGCAGATGCAACGGCCTGGGCACGGTGGCAGAAGTTGATCCGGATAAAATTTTCCCTGAAAAATCAAAGAGCATTAAAAAGGGAGGCATTGCCCCTTTGGGAGAATATAAAAACAATTGGGTTTTCCAGCAAATGGAAGCCATCGGGCATAAATACGGTTTTACCCTCAACACCCCCATTTCAGAAATACCCGAAGAGGCGGTTTCGACCATACTGTACGGATCGGAAGAGACCTACCAGATCAAAAAGGAATATCTTGGGGTTACTTCAATGTACTCCCTTAATTTTGAAGGGATCGTAAATTTTATTACGAGTCAGTTCAATGAATCTTCATCCGATAATATAAAAAGATGGGCCAATAATTTTATGAACACCGTGAAATGCCCTGAATGTAAAGGGGCAAGGCTCAAAAAGGAATCCCTGTTTTTCAGGATTGGAGGAAAGAACATTGCCGAACTTGCCGGGCTGGATATTTCCACCCTGCATGAATGGGTCAGAGATGCTGAAGAATACATTGATGACAGGAGAAAGAAAATAGCCGCAGAGATCATCAGGGAGATCAAATCGCGTATTTCATTTCTGCTGGATGTGGGACTGGGGTACCTTTCGCTGAACCGCACTGCCCGCAGCCTTTCCGGGGGCGAGTCGCAGAGGATACGGCTGGCCACGCAGATCGGCAGCCAGCTTACCAACGTGCTCTATATTTTAGATGAACCCAGCATCGGCCTTCATCAACGCGATAATATCAGGCTGATCAACTCTCTCAAGGAATTGCGCGATATCGGCAACTCGGTGATCGTAGTGGAGCACGATAAGGAAACCATAATGGCAGCAGATTATATCATCGATATTGGTCCCGGGGCAGGAAGGCATGGAGGGGAGATTGTAGGGCAGGGATCTCCCGTCGCCATGATGGAATGCAAAACGCTGACATGCGAATACCTTAAAGGCACAAAAGCAATCCTCATTCCTGAAAAAAGAAGAGACGGAAATGGTAAATACCTCGAACTCACCGGAGCAAAGGGCAACAACCTGAAAAATGTCAATCTTCGGGTGCCGCTGGGGACACTGATTTGCATTACCGGCGTGTCAGGCTCCGGCAAATCCACATTGGTGAACGAAACACTCTATCCGGCGCTGAACAGGTATCTTTACAATTCGGTGAAAAAACCCCTTCCTTACGATGGCATAAGCGGGCTGGAAAATATCGATAAGATCATCGACATCGACCAGTCGCCCATCGGACGCACTCCAAGATCAAATCCCGCCACTTATACCGGGGTTTTTGATGAGATAAGAAAGCTTTACCAGATGATGCCCGAATCGCGTATCCGCGGATACAAGCCGGGCCGGTTTTCATTCAATGTGAAAGGTGGAAGATGTGAAACCTGTAAGGGGGCAGGGATC
>JAFGME010000244.1 GCA_016927695.1 Bacteroidales bacterium | reverse complement strand
GTTTCCGCACTGTTGGGCCGTATGCCTTCCGCCGTGGGTTACCAGCCCACCCTTGCCACTGAAATGGGCATCATGCAGGAGAGGATCACCTCTACAAAAAGAGGTTCCATCACCTCTGTTCAGGCTGTTTATGTTCCTGCAGACGACCTTACCGACCCTGCTCCTGCAACGACTTTTGCGCATCTCGATGCCACCACGGTTCTGAGCAGAAAAATCTCCGAATTAGGCATCTACCCTGCCGTTGACCCGCTCGATTCCACATCAAGAATTCTTACTCCCGACGTAGTGGGAGAGGAGCATTACCGCACCTCACAAAAGGTAAAAGAGATTTTGCAAAGATACAAGGAACTGCAGGACATCATTGCCATTCTTGGGATGGACGAGCTTTCCGATGAGGATAAACAGGTCGTTCACCGGGCCAGAAGAGTGCAGAGGTTCCTCTCACAGCCCTTCCACGTTGCGGAACAATTTACCGGTCTGAAAGGTACTATCGTATCCATTGAAGATACCATCAAAGGATTCAATATGATCATGGACGGCGAAGTGGACGAATATCCCGAGTCGGCGTTCAATCTTGTCGGCACCATTGATGAAGCGATTGAAAAAGGTAAAAAGATACTTTCTGAAAACTGACCGGAATAATTAAATGTTATGAAAGTCGAAATCATAAATCCGGAAAAAGGCATCTTTGACGGAGAAGCCCTATTGGTTCAACTCCCCGGAAAAGACGGATCTTTTGAGATCCTCGACAACCATGCCCCAATGATATCTGTTTTGAAAAAAGGCAAAATAAGACTGGTTGAAAAGGACAAACAGGAAAAGTTCTTTGAGGTTAATGGAGGCGTGGTAGAGGTTTTGAAAAACAAGGTACTGGTATTGGCAGACTGAAATAACAGAAGCGCTTTGAAGGCGTTTTACCGGATTTTTGAGTGTTCGTAAGTAATAAGCGCGTTTTTTATTATTTCCCTTACGCTTTCCCGCATGTGCGCAACAATAGTATCCCTTTCAGGTAACTGAGAAAAATGACGGTATATAAAAAGCTCTGCATTGGTTTTTGCAATATCATCTATTCTTTCCATAATCTGACTTATTATACATTTTAAAAATAATTGATAAGTGGAGTATAACGCACAAATAATAAAAAAGTTCATTGCCCCCCTTTTAGGGCTTGTCATTTTCAGCAGTTGCCTTGAGCTGACGGAAGAGATCAAAGTAAACGAAGACCTCTCCGGCACGATCACATTCAGTCTTAAGCCATCAGAACAGGAAAGCGGCCTGCTCGGATTCGCCGGTTTGCTGGGTGGTTTTGAAATGCCGGCCACAGGTGAAATAGAGCAATATGCATCTGTGCTGAGGATACAGCCGGGCATCAATGATGTCAGGTACAATATTGACAGGAACAATACCAGTATGGCATTTTCCATCGATTTCGGGGATTACAGGTCGCTCTCCAAAGCGCTGGCGGCAGCATTCAATGCAAAGTCAATCATAACCATAAACTATCTCAAGATCAAAAAGAACAAAATCAGGCGCCGGAATTTCGCACCGGCCCTGGCGAGATATCTCAAAACCGATGAAGGACAGCAAATTCCCATGGAAGCACTGGAGTGGACAGACTACAGGTTAACCGTTACCACCCCTGCAGAAATAAAAAGGGCCCGGTGCAGGAACTGCAGCGTCTCCTCCGACCGGAAGGTACTGGAACAACGTGGTAACCTGGGCAAGGTTGCCAAAAATAAGGTTTCAACAGCATTCAGGATAAGGTATTGAAAAGAAGGGGATTAAAAACCCATTTCAACAATGAAGAACAAACTTTTAATAATTAAAACAGCAATTTTACTCAGCCTGTTTTCATTTGCCCAGGATACTGGAATTTCATGGCAGAACTGCTATGGCGGTAGCGAAGAAGATCATGTATATGACATAATAAGAGTTGGTGATGCATATCTAATAGCCGGCAGTACAGGTTCTAATGATGGGGATATATCATTTAATCATGGGTTATTTGATGCCTGGTTGGTAAAACTGGATAGTTCAGGTAATCTAATATGGGAAAAAACCTTCGGAGGTTCTGAAGGGGATGCCTGGCGTAAAATAGTTGCGGCAGAGGACAAAAACTATTATCTTTTGGGAGCATCTACTTCATCAGATGGTGATATAAGCTACGATCCCTATCCCGAATCAAACGATATTTGGGTAGTAAAAATAGATTCTGTAGGCCTTATCATATGGGATAGGATCATTGGAGGCAACCTGATAGACCATATTGAATCTGGGGTATTAGCCCAAGACAATGGTGTTGTACTTTTTGGATGGACCGGCTCACAAAATGGTGATGTTTCTGTAAATTATGGCATGTACGACATGTGGCTTGTCAAAATCAGCAGCGATGGAGAAATATTGTGGGAAAAAAGTTACGGGACTGATGATTTTGACTACGGGCAGGCAATGATCTCAACTTCAGATGGTGGCTATTTGATTGGAGGAACATCAACAATCGGAAATTATGGAAATATTACCTGTGTACCTCATAACATTAATGCAGAGGCAATTGTTGTGAAACTTGATTCACTAGGTAATATTGAGTGGCAAAATTGTTATGGCGGAAGTGGTCATGACGGTATCTGGGGTCTAAAGGAAACTAATGATGGATATTTACTATCTGCTTATGGCAGTTCGAATGATGGAGACTTATCAGGATCAGGATGGCATGGAGAAGGTGATATTTGGGTTATTAAAATTGATTTTATTGGAAATATAATCTGGCAAAAATGTTTCGGTGGTTCTAAAGATGAAGGTGCACTAATTCTATTTACAACTGAAAACAGTGAATTTGTTTTCATTGGTTCAACCAATTCTCATGACGGGGATATAACAAATAACCATTCATCAAGCCAGAGTAAAAACGATATCTGGTTTCTCAAAATAAACAGTGAAGGCGATATTATTACACAGAAATGCTTTGGAGGTGAGGGAAATGAGTTTATTTACACCGGCGCTTCAAGAAAAGGAGAAAACGAATACGTGATCGCTGCATCAACAGATTTCGGCCCTTCGTATGATGTAGGCTGTACGCCTCACGGCGGCATCGGGGATGAGGATTACTGGATTTTTGAGATAAAAGACACTGCAACAGGAATAACAACAAATTACTCAGATGAATCAGGAATTAAGGTTTATCCCAACCCTGGGTGGGAATACATAATATTTGACCTGCCGGTCGTTACCGCTTCGCTAAAGTTGGAAGAACCATCACATATATGTATTTTTAACATTTTCGGGCAACAGGTGGCTTGTTTACCGTTCACAAAAGAAGAAACCATCTGGGATTGCAGAAACGCCTTAAATGGGATATATTTCTACAAACTTGAATCCGAAGGAAAACAGTACAGTGGGAAAGTGATAATTCAAAAACAATAATGAGGTTTGATACGGCTATTTTTAATGTTGCCATCACATGTTTATACTAAAGTAAGGTGCTAACCTGATAATTTTGTTGATACTATTGCTTTTTGTAACATCCAATTGGCCTGCTGCCCGTCCCCAGGGCATACCAACTGTTTACGCTAACTATTAACTGCTTACTGTTTACTGCTAACTGCCTCACTCCCCTGCCGGAACGCTCATGTGGCTCTGGACAATGCGCCACTCACCGTCGCGTTTCTCCAGAATCCCTGTAAAGCGAAGGCCTTCGTAAGCTTTGGCCTCACCCCTGTAGATATAGTTGTAATTTAATATTTCAGAGAACCAGGCTGTACAACCCCTGGAATTGACCTTAATGTTCTGGTCCCGTACCGTGATGTAAGTATTCTCAAACGTATTGAACTGCCGCATGAGTACTTCCTGGATGGCATCCCAGCCCACCAGTTTTTCATCGCTCGTGGTTCCGAAAACAACGATGTCATCGTCAGGCGCCCAGATCTCATGTACAAGCGCAATTTCCTGCCTTTCGTTGGCGATTACATATTTCTCAAGAACAAGCGCCACAGCTTCCCTTTCCTCTTTCAGTTCAGTCCCGGTCAATTCTGCATTTTGCTGCCTGCAACCTGCAAATACGATCACGATGATCAAAAAAAAGCTGAATATATGTTTTCTCATGGGATGAATTTTTAAACTGTTTACAATACCCTGAATAATTTTTCAATTATACGGTAAAGATAAAACTTTTGCAGTGAAAATAAAAAGATTTTAAAAAAAAACCGAAGAAAACCGGTTCTGACGTGGTACCACCCGGGATCGAACCAGGGACACACGGATTTTCAGTCCGTTGCTCTACCTACTGAGCTATGGTACCTTAATAAGGAGTGCAAATTTAAACATTTTTTGTTTTCCCAAAAAAAAAAAATTAAAAAAATGATGCCGTCCAAACCGGGAAAGCCATAAAACAATAACCTTTATCTTTGCGTTTGATCCTTTTAACGGCAAAGAATGAATCTGGTACTGGATGCAGGTAACACTTATGTCAAGGCCGGCATCTTTATAAACGGGCGGCTGAAAGATATACGGGTAATCCCTTCTGCGGAATTCACACGTAGCATGGACATTGTACTGTGGGCCGAATCGGTGGCAGGGCGGAAACCCGATGCCGTCATTTTATCCTCTGTAGCCGACCCGGGGTTGTTCCCCGAAGCAGCCTTAGGGAGAGATTTTTTTTTCATCAAAACCAACCATAACACTCCCCTTCCCGTTAAAAACGCCTATAAAACACCCGAAACATTGGGATTCGACAGAATTGCCGCGGCTGCAGGAGCCGTGTTTTTATTCCCCGGGGAGGATATACTTGCCATAGATGCAGGCACCTGCATCACCTATGAACTGATTGACAGGAACAAGGTGTATTATGGCGGCGCCATTTCCCCCGGCATTGGTATCAGATACCGCTCACTGCATACCATGACCAGCCGCCTGCCCTTACTGGAAAATGAAGGGAAGGTTATACTTACCGGGCAAACCACCGGGGAATCCATCCATTCGGGGGTGCTTTTCGGGATTCTCCTTGAAGTTGAAGGTATAATCAGCGCTTACAGGGAAAAATTTCCGGATATAAAAACCCTGATTACCGGCGGGGATATGAAATATTTTGAAAAGAACCTAAAAAGTAACATCTTTGCAACCCCAAATCTTGTTTTAATTGGATTAAATTACATTCTTGATTATAATGCAGGGAAGATATAGAATATCATTTTTCTTGTTCTCATTGTTATCGGGCCTTATTTCTTACGGCCAGACCGGGCTTAGTTCCCCATATACAGCCAGAGGCATCGGGTACACCCGTTTCTCAGGGAATTTAAGCCTTGCCTCAATGGGTGGGATAAGTCACGGCATGCGCGACTCAAGGCTGGTAAACTTCCGTAATCCGGCGTCCCTCACCTCCATTGACACCCTGTCATTTGTTTTTGAAAGTGGCGTTTACGGCCGGTACTCGGATCTCAAAACAGAATTGAATTCTGAGGAAACCGGCACGGCAGGCCTTACCCACATTTTGTTCGGCTTTCCCGTTACACGGTGGTGGAAAAGCAGCTTTGGCCTGTTGCCCTTTTCACAGGTGGGGTACCATATTATGGATGTCGCCGAAGCAGAAAACATCGGGACGGTAAAACATTTGTACGAAGGAACAGGCGGCATCAACAGGGCATTCTGGGGCAATGCCATGGCCATCGGAAAACATTTCTCGGTGGGGATGAACCTGTCTTATTTGTTCGGCACCATCAATAAATACCAGACCGTTTCCTTTCCCGACTCAACATACGTACTCAATACAAAAGTTAACAACGCCGTTACCGTGAGCGATGTTGCCATGGACTTCGGCCTGCAGGGTTATTTCCCGCTCCGGGCCGACCTGGTTTTAAATACAGGAATAACCTTCGGTTCAACATCCAGCCTGAATGTAAAGAGAGACTATCTGGCCCGTTCTTTCATGGGCACCATCAGTAACATTGATATCTTCAGAGATACCATCCGATTTGAGGAAGCAGAAAAAGGCATCCTGAAACTGCCGGGATTTCTTGGCGCCGGATTTGTTTTGGAACGAAAAAACAAATGGCTTGCAGGCGTTGATTTCGATTATGAAAAATGGTCGGAGTTTTCTTTGTATGAAAGTGAAAATGAATACGTTGACAGTTACAGGATTTCTGCGGGAGGGCAGTTTTCCCCTGATAAAGTCAATGGTATAAAATATTATGAAAGAATAGAATACAGGGCAGGATTTTACTATGGAAGATCCAATCTTAATATCAGAAATACCCACCTTGACGAACTTGGTATAACAATTGGAGTTGGATTACCGTTGCTTAAATCAAATTCAATGCTTAACTTTGCAATAAAAACCGGCAGGATCGGAACAACTGAGAACAACCTCATCAGGGAAAGCTATATTGAATTCAGCGCCGGTGTGAGTCTCAAGGAGTACTGGTTTTACAAGAGAAAGTATTACTAAAAACTGAGCATCATGTGGTTTATTCGTAACATTATGAACACAATGAAAAGTAAAAGAAAATTATTGCATTTGATACTGATTGCCTTTCTCCTTTCCGGCATGGGTACGGGGGGAGGATTGATGGCACAAAACGAATCGGAGGAAGATGACGGTGGAGCAATAGCAGGCGGTCCCAAATACGGGGAAGACAGCGCCAGATGTGTTATGAACCTGTCCCTGTATTACGAGTTCTTCAAACAGTGGAAGCAAAGCGATTACCAAACCAATGCCTTCAAGGATGCCATCAATCCGTGGCGCTGGGTGTTTTGTCATTGTCCCATGGCAAGCCAGAATGTATATATCCACGGTCTTAAAATGACAGAACACAGGATTCAGAACGAAACCGATAAGGTCAAAAGGGAAAAGCTGATCGACACCATGATGATGATTTATGACCAGAGGATAGAGTATTTCGGTAAAGAGGGCTACAATCTGGGCAGGAAAGGGGTGGATCTTTACAAGCTCAGACCAAATTCTTACAAAGAAACATATAACATACTGAAGAAATCGATTGAATTGGAGAAAAACAACACAATGGGCGATGTGCTTATTTATTATTTCAGGACTGCTGAAAAGCTTGTAAAAGCTGAAGAAGAAGAAAAAGCCCTGCTGGTGAACATTTACGATGAAGCCAGTGAAATCATCGATTTCAATATAAAAAAATATGCCAACGACCAGAAAAAACTTGTGAACTGGGAGAACATCAAAAACAATATCGAATTATCCTTTGAGCCTTATGCTTCGTGTGAAGACCTGATTTCAATTTATTCGATAAAATTCAATGAACATCCCGAAGATGTGGATTTGCTCAAAAAGATAACCAAAATACTGGATAAGAAAAACTGCAACGACAGCGAACTGTTTTTCATGGCCACGGAGAACCTCCACAAGGCAGATCCCACGGCAGAATCAGCCATGCTCATGGGCAAAATGTACTATAACAAAAAGGATTACACCAAAGCCGGCACATATTTTAAGGAAGCC
>JAFGME010000243.1 GCA_016927695.1 Bacteroidales bacterium | reverse complement strand
GTGCGAATAACGGCAATGCAAGAACAATATTATAATTAATGCTGAGAAGGAAGGCAAAGGAAAGATAGAACAGGAACTGGCTGAAAGAAAAAGCGCCCAACAGGATTTTATGTTTGGTTTTATAAAAACCGGAGGAGGTAAGATGTCTTTTTTTCTGCCTCCACCAGTCGCTGAATCTTGTTTTTGCCCTGGAAACGGTGAAAGCTTCAGGATTGAGGCTTACCGTGGTGTTTCTTCTGCCGGCCACCCTGTTGATAAACAGGTCGTCGTCGCCCGAGCTGATTTTGTAATGGGAGATAAAGCCACCGGCCCTGAAGAACAATGTTTTTTTGTAGGCCAGGTTACGCCCTACGCCCATATACGGAATTCGCGACAGGGCAAAGGAAAGGTATTGAAGGGCTGTCATCACCGTTTCGAACCGGACCAGCTTATCTAAAAATCCTCTCCTGTGTTCATACTTGCCATAACCGAGGACAATTTCCTTTTCAGGGCTGAAAGATGCCGCCATTTGCCCGATCCACCCTGTGCCCGCAGGCCTGCAGTCGGCATCGGAAAGCAGTATGAGTTCATGTTTGGCCGATTTAATACCCAGCGCAAGCGGGAATTTTTTTCCCCTGAAAAAGTTCAGGTTTTGCCTGATCGTTACCGGTTTAAGCCTGGGGTATTCCCTGGCGAAGTCTTCAAGAAGTTCTGCCGTGTCGTCATCAGAAGCATCGTCCACCACCACCACTTCATAATCAGGGTAGTCCTGTTCAAGGAAATAAGGGAGGTTTTTTTTGAGGTTGTGGTATTCATCCTTGGCGCAGATCACAACAGATACAGGCTCAGTTGCCCCTTCCCGGGGTTTGCTTCTGTAAAAAGCCAGCCGGCTGAAAACCAGCCAGTAATAGATAAGCTGTATCAGCCCGGTCAGTCCAAACAGCGCCAAAACGTAAAACTCCCAGTCCCGGGGATTCAGATTTGCTTCCAATATGTGATTATTAAACCCCGGCAAAATTATTAATCTTTATGAGATAAGGACTATCTTTGGCGGCTTCAATGCTTCCTTAATATGAAATTTGTCATTGAACATAAGGACAGACAAAGCTCTGCAAGGGCCGGGGAAATATTAACAGATCACGGGAAAATATCAACACCTGTTTTTATGCCCGTTGGTACGGCCGGAGCAGTGAAGGCTGTTCATATACGGGACCTTCGGCACGACATAGGAGCTCAGATCATCCTGGGCAACACCTATCATCTTTTCCTGAGGCCCGGCATGGAAGTGATGGGGGAAGCCGGAGGGCTGCATGCTTTTAACGGTTGGGAAAAGCCCATACTTACCGACAGCGGAGGTTTTCAGGTGTATTCCCTGTCGCAGGGCAGGAAGGTGACCGGAAAAGGGGTGGAATTCAGATCCCACATTGATGGAACAAAGTACCTGTTTACCCCGGAAAATGTTATAGAAACACAGCGGATTATCGGCGCCGACATCATTATGGCTTTTGACGAATGTACTCCTTTTCCCTGTTCGTATGATTATGCTTCCCGCTCTCTTGAACTTACGCATCAGTGGCTGGACAGGTGCATTGCAACTTTTGCTGAAACCCATGCCCAGTATGGTAATTCCCAGGCACTGTTCCCCATAGTTCAGGGAAGTGTTTATTCCGACCTGAGGCAGAAGTCGGCTGAAACGGTGGCTTCCTGTAATCTGCCCGGAAACGCCATCGGAGGGTTATCGGTGGGAGAGCCGGAAGAGATCATGTATGATATCACGGAGAAAGTATGTGCCATTTTACCGGAAGACAAGCCCCGTTACCTTATGGGGGTTGGAACGCCCTCCAACATTCTTGAGTGCATTGCGCTGGGCGTAGATATGTTCGATTGCGTTATCCCCACCCGCAATGCCAGACATGGCCTTCTCTACACAATGGAAGGGATGATAAACATTAAAAATGAAAAATGGAAAAACGATTTTTCCATGATCGACGAAGAAGGGCGCTCTTTCGCAGGCAGGGAATACAGCAAGGCTTACCTCAGGCATTTATTTGTGAGCAATGAGTCACTGGGTGGGATGATTGCCTCCCTGTACAACCTGGGTTTCTATATGTGGCTGATGGATACCGCCCGCAAAAAAATTGTGACCGGCGGTTATCCGGAATGGAAAAACCGGATGGTAAAACAATTGGCAGTGAAATTGTAATGATTCAATAAATTAAAACAGGCCCGGTTCGCGGAATAATCTATGAATGTAAACGTTTTAAACAGTCTGTGAAGAAAATCGATCTATATATTATTAAGAAGTTTCTGGGAACTTTTTTCTATGCGATTTCCCTGCTGATCCTTATCGTGATCATTTTCGACATTTCTGAAAAAATAGATGACTTTCTCAACAACAATGCGCCCTTAAAGGATATCCTTTTTTCCTATTATCTTAATTTCATACCCTATTTCATCAATCTGTTCAGCTACCTTTTCATTTTTATTTCAGTGATTTTTTTCACCTCGAAGATGGCCTCACAGAGTGAGATCATCGCCATTCTCATCAGCGGTGTCAGTTTCAACCGCTTGCTCTGGCCCTATCTTATTTCTGCACTGATTTTAGGGTTGCTGTCGTTCGCCATGGCCAACTTTTTGATACCGCGGACCAATAAAAAAATGATGGAATTTGAAAAGGTCTATATCAAGAATCCTTACAAAGACAACAACCTTGACATCCACATGCAGATCAAGCCGGGAACCTTTATCTATCTCGAAAGTTTCAACAATAAAAGCAAATCCGGATACAAATTCTCCCTGGAGGAGTTTCAGCAGGGACGGATGGTATATAAGCTGATGGCGGAGCGCATTGTATGGGACAGCACTGCAGGAACATGGAGTATAAAAAATTATGTGGTGAGAAAAATCAATGGAACCCGTGAAAGAATCATCAAAGGCAGGGAGATGGACACGCTGATCAATCTGTTTCCCGGGGATTTTGCAGTGGCTGTTGAGGATATGAAGACCATGACATATACCGAAATCAGGGCGTTTATTGCAAAGGAAAGGCTAAAGGGATCGGAAATTGTGAAGGACTATGAGGTTGAAAAACACAAGAGGTTCGCCGACCCCTTCTCCACCATTATACTTACTCTCATTGGCGTTTCTTTGTCGAGCCGGAAAATGAGGGGAGGGATCGGTATGCAACTTGGATTCGGCATTGCCATCACCTTTACCTTTATCATGTTTATGCAGGTCTCCACCGTTTTTGCCACAAGGGGAAGCCTGAGCCCGGCCGTTGCTGCATGGATTCCCAATATTATTTTCGGTACCCTGGCCCTGTTTCTTCTCAGGATCGCCCCAAAATAATTCTTATGTCGTTTCAGGCGAATTTGTAATTTAGCCGGATGCTGAAAAGAATGGCTTCATACATTGAACAGCGGGATATCATACTGTATATCATGGCTATTGTTCTGTTGTTTCCGGCCCTGTTGATCAACCTGGGGAATCTGCCCCTGCAGTTTCCCACGGATGAGGCAAGGAGGGCTTTGGTGGCCCTCGAAATGATACTGAGCGATAACTACATCACTCCTACCCTGAACGGAGAGTTTTATTACAACAAACCACCGTTGTACAACTGGATCATTACCGGCATGTTTAAAATCACAGGAGGTTACAGCGAACTGGCCTTCCGGTTGCCTGTCATCATGACCCTTCTGCTGTTTGCGTTTACCATCTACACCATTGCCAGACCCAGGTTCGGAAGGCGGAATGCCTTTGTGCAGGCCCTTCTGTTTGTGACCTGTGGCAGGATTTTATTCTATGACTCCTTTATCGGACTGATCGACATTTCATATTCCTGGATAGTGTATCTCAATTTCATGTGCATTTTTCTGTGCTTCGAAAGCGGCAGGCTTTTCCGGTTGTTTGTTATCTCATATTTCCTGACGGCGGTGGGTTTTCTGATGAAAGGGCTCCCCTCGGTGGTATTCCAGGGCCTTACCCTGATTATGTTTTTTGGTTACAACAAAAAATTCAGGCTGCTTTTCAACTACAGGCATTTCGTCGGGATAATTGTTTTTGTGATCATCATTGCCGCCTATTACCTGATTTATATCTCCCATAACCCGGGATCGATTGAAACGGTTTTCTCCACACTGTTCAATCAAACCACACAGCGAACGGTGGTCCGTTTTGGATTTTTTAAAACCCTTCTGTACATCCTCACATTTCCTTTTGAGATGACCTATCATTTTGCCCCCTGGTCGTTCCTGATCATCGTTCTGGCAGTGAAGGGCATTTTCAGAAAGGTTTTGTCCAATGATTTTGTTAAATTCAGTCTTTTTGTTTTTCTTATCAACATAATCGTTTACTGGACTTCCCCCCAGACCCTCCCCAGGTACATTCTCATGCTGGCCCCCTTGATTTTTACAGTGTTTTATTTTGCTTACACGGAACTTTTCAGTCAGAAAAGCAGGATCACTGCCATCCTCGAATACCTTTTTATGGGAATGATGTGGGTAGCCTTTTCAGGAAGCCTGCTATTGCCTTTTCTGCCGGAAACAAAAGATGTTCCGTTTGTTGTGCCGAAAACCCTTTTCGTTTGCCTCCTGACCGGCTTTTTCACACTCCTTTATATGTATCAGAAAAGGAACCGCCTGCTATTGTTTGCCATAACATTGCTTGTGCTGAGGATAGGTTTTAACTGGTTTGTAATTCCTCCCCGCATTGAGTTTCTGGAAAAATATAAAAACGGAGCCCTCGAAGTGGCCAGGATTTCAAAGGGGCAAAATCTTTATCTTTTCAGGAACTCTCCCATTCAGGATGCTGCAACTTTTTATATCGAAAGCGAAAGGGGGGAAATCCTGTACCGGAAACACGATGATTTCAAAAGCGAAGATCTTTACATTACAAGGCGCAACCCGGGAGACATTTCTGATTATGAAGTGCTGTATGATTTCAATATTGAATGGGAGGACACCCCCATGAGCCTGATCCGGATTAAGGAAAACAGTGCAACCCTGAAAAAGTAAAGGAAGTGCATCACAAAACCATCATAATTTCTGATGTCCACCTTGGCACAAAAGATGCTAAAACCAGGGAACTCTCGAAATTCCTGAAATTTAACACCTGCGACCGGTTGATTCTAAATGGGGATATCGTGGATATGTGGCATCTGAAACGCAGGGGGAAATGGGAAAAGAAAGATACCAGGGTTTTCAGACGGATCATCAGGATGATGAAAAATTATAATACAGAGGTCATTTATATCAGAGGCAACCATGATGATTTCCTGGACCAGTTCATCCCATTGCAGATAGGAAAATTTTCCGTGGTGAGTTCTTTCGATATAATTTCGAAGGGGAAGAGATATTTTGTAACCCATGGGGATGTTTTTGACGCCATCAGCACCCGGTTCAGGTGGATAGCCCAGCTTGGCGACAAGGGATACAAACTCCTGTTGTGGATAAATAGGAGACACAATAATATCCGCCGCTTTAAAGGCCTTCCCTACAGTTCTTTATCTCAGAAAATCAAGCAAAAAGTGAAGATTGCCACCCGCTTTATTTCAGATTATGAGATTACTATGGCAGATTTTGCGCGCAGGAGAAATTACGATGGTATTATTTGCGGACACATTCATAAAGCAGAGATCCTTGATGTTGAAGGGATAAAATATATGAATTCGGGAGACTGGGTGGAAAGTTTTTCAGCCCTTGTGGAGGATCATGATGAAAACTGGCAGGTGGTTTTTTTTCAAAGCGTAATTCCTGTCAATGATGATGTTGAGGCAGGCTGAATATTCTGTCAGGTGGATTGTCCGGTAGGTTTGTTATGTGGTGAATAATCCCTCAGGGGTTCCCTGAAAACGAAAAAAGCGCCGGTTAATGACACTGCCAGTGTGATGAAGTAAAACATCAGGCTCAGGCTGATGGACAGGTTGGCGTCAAGGCCCAGAACCCCTGCCCCGAAAAGGAATGTCACCTCCCGTGAGCCAATACCACCCACCGTTACAGGCAGAATGGCCACGATGGATGAGATCAGGAACACGAAAAGGTATTCTGTTTCCCGCCCGGTCATATTCAGCGATTGCATGATCAGCCAGGCACAGATCAACTGCGAACTCTGCACTCCAAGCGACAATAATGATGTTCCTAACGCAATGGCCCTGAAATCATTCCGGAATCGCGAAACAACCAGGAAAAAAGATAAGCCTCCCAAAGGGATAAGAAGCCAGGCATAGGACCTTGCAAAAGAAGCAAAATCAATGAAATAGAAAATAATGACGCTGAGTGTAAAAAGGGCAAGCACACCGCTGATCCTGTCGACAAGGACAGCCGAAAAAACCCTGCCTGCAGGGACATTGAACTTTTTTTTCAGAAGGTAGATCTTATAGCCGTCGCCACTGATCCCTCCGGGGAGAAATACATTGTAAAACATTCCCAGAAGGTACAGTCTGACGTTTTCTTTCTCACTTATCACTATTCCGGATGACTTCAGGAAGACATTCAGACGGATGGCAGCCACAAGTTTGGAGAACATAAACATTGCCAGGGCTGCAAACAGGGGCATTAGGCTGAGGTTTCCGTACGATTCAAGCAATTTTTTGCCTTCTATGCGTGAGAATACAAAAAAGAGGGCTGTTGCCGTAACGGCAATCTTCAGGATGAGTTTCAGGTATTTTTTAACCCCTGCTTTCAAATGAGTGGATCTTGCGGATATGATAGGGTTTTTTATTCTGTGACTCGTAGTAGGTGCGCATGATCACCTCTAACAGTATGCCCACGGTGATGATCTGCAGACCGGCAAGGGTAAGAAGAACGCCTAACAGCAGCAGAGGTTTGCCCCAGATGTCGTGTCCTCCGATTTTCAACACCAGCATATAAAGATCGATCAGGGCGCCTGCAAAAAACAAAAGCAGTCCGGACCCGCCGAAAAGATGCATCGGTTTTTGAAGATATCTTTTAAAGAATATCATGAGCAGGAGGTCGCTTACCACCCTGAGCGTCCTTCCCATCCCGTATTTGGATGATCCGTATTTCCGTTCATGGTGTTTAACGTCCATCTGGGTGATCCTGGCGCCTTGCAGTGAAGCAAGCACGGGGATGAAGCGGTGGAGTTCGCCGTAAAGCCCTAAGTTCTTGGCAATGCTGCTTTTAAAGACTTTGAGTGTGCAACCGTAATCCCTGATCCTCACATCAGTGGTTTTGCGGATGATGGCATTGGCGATGCGGCTCGGGAGTTTTCTTGAAAAAATGGCATCTTTTCTGTTGGCCCTGATACCGGCCACCAGGTCCCATTCCCCTTCTTCGGCAATCCTGAGCATTTCAGGAATATCCGAAGGGTCGTTTTGCAAATCCCCGTCCATGGTGCAGATATACTCACCCCCGGCGCATTCGATGCCTGCTGCCAACGCTGAGCTTTGCCCGAAATTCTTCATAAATTCTATCACCTTTGTGTTTGATCCCGCTGCTTTTTTCAGAGTTTCCAGTGTGCCATCGGTGGAACCATCATCCACGATGACCACCTCATGCACAATTCCTTTTAGATGCTCCGTCAGGGAATCAAGCAGGGGCCTGATATTCTCCTTCTCATTGAAAACAGAAACGACAACGGATAACTTCATGGGCTGTTCCTTTCTTGTTTTATCCATACCTTGCAATCGTCAAAATTACGATTTAGATCAATCGGGCGCTCAAAAATTCCAAAAACGGCCGAACCGCTGCCGCTCATGGCGGAATACAGGGCCCCGAGACGGTATAATTTGCTTCGGATTTCAGCAATGGCCGGGTGTTTTTCAAAAACCGTCTTTTCAAAATCGTTCACCAAAACATTTTTCCACTCATTTACAGGTAGGGCAGGCAGTTCTTTGAGGTTAAAACTACCCGGGGAGGGATGTACCCCTGAATAGGCTTCTGCTGTTGACACCTGAATATCCGGGATGACCAGGGCAAGGCAATACCCGCTTAAATCAAGATGAATGTCCTCGAAGCAATCTCCTTTCCCAAAGGCATACACCGGACGGTTTGCAATGAAAAAGGGACAGTCGGAACCAACAAGGGAAGCCGTTTTCCTGAGCTCTTCCTCACTCAGCCCTGCTTTGAAGATCAGGTTGAGCATTTTCAGGGCAAACGCCCCGTCGGAGCTTCCGCCGCCAAGGCCAGAGCCTGCGGGGATGGCCTTGTGAAGGTAAATATGACACTGAACTTTGCCGGCGAAATTTTCCATGAGTTTCAGGGCTTTCATAACCAGGTTGTCTTCAGGATGACCGGGGATGGGAGTTCCCGATAAACTGAGACTGGAAGCCTGTGCCGGAACGATCTCCAGTACATCACAAAGGCCGGCAGGGTATAAAATGCTTTCGATACTATGATAGCCGTCAGGCCGTTTGCCAGTGACATGCAATCCCAGATTGATCTTGCAGTTTGGAAAGGTGATCATCCATCTGAATTTGCCGGCAAAACTAATTATTATTGACAAAATAGTATTAATTTTGTTTCCTGAAGCCGGAAATACACATCCCTTTTGTGTCCGTAGTTCCGGACGAAACAGGGTATTAAACATAAACAATCCCGGATGGCAATAATCAATTCAGTGCTTGCGTGGCTGATGAAAAAGCGATTCCATCAGATTGAACTTTTCATGAAATATCCTCATGAAGTTCAGCAGGAGTGGTTTAAAAAGCTGATCTCTGCGGGTAGGGGCACCGAGTGGGGCCGGCTGTACGGATATGATACCATTGATACCGTTGATCAATACAGGGAAAGGGTGCCGGTGAGCGATTACGAAGTGTTTAAACCCTACATCAACAGGTTGAGGAAGGGAGAGCAGAACCTGCTCTGGAACACGGAGATCAAATGGTTTGCCAAATCGTCGGGAACCACTTCCGACAAAAGTAAGTTCATTCCTGTCAGCTCCGAGGCGCTCGAAGAATGTCATTATAAAGGAGGCAAAGACATGCTTTCCATTTACTGCAATAATAACGCTGACACCAGGATGTTCTCGGGCCGGGGGCTGGCCATGGGAGGAAGCCGCAATATCACTGAAATCAATAACGAAAACTACTATGACGGCGACCTTTCGGCCATTATTGTACAGAATTTGCCTTATTGGGCCGAGTTTATCAGGGTGCCGAAGAGATCAGTAGCCCTGATGGATGAGTGGGAATCGAAAATAGAAAAAATGGCCGTCACCACAATAAACCACAATGTTACCAACATATTGGGCGTACCTTCATGGACACTGGTTCTGCTGAGAAGAATCCTTGAAATTACAGGCAGGCAAAGCATCCCGGAGGTGTGGCCCAATCTGGAGGTGTTTTTTCACGGTGGGATAAGCTTTCTTCCTTACAGAAAGCAGTTCGCCGACCTTATTCCTTCCTCCTCAATGAACTACATGGAAACCTACAATGCTTCGGAGGGCTTTTTCGGCATACAGGACAGGCTGGATGGCGATGACCTTCTGCTGATGCTCGATTATGGCATTTTTTATGAGTTCATCCCTTTGGAGGAACTGGATAAGGATTATCCAAAAACCCTCACCCTGTCGCAGGTGGTCACCGGGGAGAATTATGCCCTGCTGATCTCCACCAATGCAGGATTATGGAGGTATCTTATCGGCGATACCGTGAGGTTTACCAGCATAAATCCTTACCGCATCAAGATTACGGGAAGGACGAAAAACTTCATTAACGCCGTTGGGGAAGAGGTCATCATCGACAATGCGGAAAAGGCCATTGAAACCGCCTGTAAAAAATGTAATGCTGTGATCACAGATTACACTGCAGCGCCGGTGTATTTCAGTGAAAAAGAAAATGCCGCACACGAATGGCTGATCGAATTTGAAAAACCACCTGAAAATATTGAGTATTTTGCCGAAACACTTGACAACGCATTGAAATCGCTGAATTCCGATTACGAGGCCAAAAGATACCATAACCTCGTGCTACGGCCGCCTTTGGTCAGGCAGCTCCCGGCCAACACTTTTTTTAACTGGCTCAAACACAAAAACAGGCTTGGCGGCCAGCATAAAGTCCCGCGCCTTTCCAACAACAGGAAATACGTTGAAGAAATATTGGCAATGACAGGCCCGACGTATCATGGAAATGATTAATTTTATCCCTTTAAACAGCCCGATATGCATATAGCAGTAGCAGGAAACATTGGATCAGGAAAAACAACGCTGACCAGGTTGCTTTCAAAACATTTCAAGTGGGAACCCCATTTTGAAGATGTTGAAACCAATCCGTATTTACATAGTTTTTATGAAGATATGCAAAGATGGTCGTTCAACCTGCAGATTTTTTTCCTCAACAGCAGGTTCCGGCAGATCATTGAGATCAGGGAAAGCGGAAGAAATGTCATTCAGGACAGGACGATTTATGAAGATGCCTACATTTTTGCCCCCAACCTGCACGCCATGAACCTCATGACTACCAGGGATTTTGAAAATTACATATCCCTTTTTGAGCTGATGAACACTTTTATTCAACCTCCGGACCTTTTGATCTATCTCAGGGCTTCGGTGCCTACACTCGTGAGGCAGATCCAAAAAAGAGGAAGGGAGTATGAAGAGGCCATCAGGCTGGATTACCTGAAACGACTGAATGAAAGATACGAAACATGGATTGAAAAATACAACCTCGGGAAATTGCTGATTTTTCAGGTGGATGATATGGATATTGAAAAAGACCCCAAAAATCTAAGCCTGATCATTGATAAAGTAAATGCAGAATTGCACGGACTGTTTGGACAATCAACCTGATTATCATTGAATAAACACCAATTGCAAAATACCATGCGCCTTTTGATATTGTTGTCTGTTCTTTTGTTGTTTTCATGCCGTTCAGGTGAAACCATAAGAACCACTGACGGGATGGGCCGGCCGGTCATCGAAGAGTATTACGGAAATAAGCAATTAAGGTCAAAAACCGTCTTTTACAATGAAGCGCAGCGAAACTACCTTCATTATTCTTTTTATAGTGATGGAAGGCTTAAGGATTCAGCCCTGTTTGTCCACGATACGGTAAACGGATTGAGAAAATTCTATGAGCGGAAAAGCGCTCTTACCCATTATGAAACCTACCGGAATGGAATACTTGAAGGGCTGCATAAGGCAATATACGACAACGGCACCACCAGTTTTGAGGGTGTCAGGCTAAACGGTCTTAAAGTGGGGGAATGGCTGTTTCACTACCTCGATGGAAGTCTCATCACTTATGAGTATTATGACAGCCTGGGTAATATCCGCTTTTTCAGGAAGTACGGTGAGAATGAGAAACTGGTGAAACAAAATGGAAATGCCATCATTAAAATATATCCTGATAGCGTAGCTTTGGCTGCAGGAGCTGTTTATTCCGGTATTGCTGAAGTGGCTACCCCTCCGGGATACGCAATTACTTTGAAAGCAGGTGTTATGTCGGGAGATGCGCTTGTCAGCGACACTGTTTTCCCCGTCACGGGCAACCTGGTGCCGTTTATGGTTAAGTCAGGCCACTCCGGCCCGCAAACCCTTCATTTTACACTTTCTTTTAAGGGCGATGATCCTCAGGATAGTTTTACTTTTAACTCCTCCTTGCAGGTAACCCATACCCCTGACGAATGAATGTGTTAGGAATAATACCGGCCCGTTATGCTTCCGTCCGCTTTCCCGGTAAACCGCTTGTTGAAATCCATGGGGAAAGTATGATCATGCGGGTTTACAACCAGGCCATGAAATGCATATCCCTGTCTGAAGTGGTGGTCGCTACCGATGATGAAAGAATCTATGCCCATGTGGAGGCCTCCGGCGGAAAGGCGCTGATGACTTCGGCAAGCCACCGCAGCGGAACCGAAAGGTGCAGTGAAGCTTACCGGCTTGTACAGGGACATTTCGGGGTAGTAATAAATATACAGGGAGATGAACCCTTCATCCGCCCGGAACAGATTTCGCAGGTGGTTGAATGTTTTGAAAACAACGACATTCAGATTGCCACCCTGATCAAAAAAATTGCATCCCCTGAAGAGCTCTTCGATATAAATGTGGTAAAAGCCGTACCCGGGGAAAATAACAATATCCTTTATTTCAGCAGGCATCCCGTTCCTTTTCTACGCGGGGTGGAGCCGGAGCATTGGATATCCCAACATCTTTTTTATAAACACATAGGTTTATATGGTTACCGGGCCCCGGTACTGTCAAAACTTGCAACCCTGCAAACCTGCCCACCCGAAAAGGCTGAATCTCTTGAGCAGTTGAGATGGCTGTATCACGGTTTCAGGATAACAGCCGCCATTACGGAGACCGAAAGCCTTTCGGTCGACACACCGGAGGATTTATCAAAATTTATAAACATCACTTGATCTTTAAGGCGCTTTTTTGGTACTTTAGCAACATCAAATTATAATGTTTGGAACTGGAAGGATATATCAGCAGGCTTTTACACATGTATGATTGTGTTGTGATTCCCGGATTCGGCGGCTTCATCGGAAGCTATTGGCCGGCGGTGATCCAGCCGCGTACGCATTTATTTTCTCCTCCTTCAAAAAAACTGGTGTTCAATGCCCATCTGAAAACCGACGACGGATTGCTGATCCATCACATTGCATTGCAGGAAAATCTTTCGTACACCGAAGTGAGGGAAATGATCGAATGGGCGGTAAAACAGTGGGAGCATGACCTTGCCAAAGGAAAACGCATTGTTTTTCCGGCCATTGGCGCTATTGTTGCCGAAAAGGAGAATAACCTGGTTTTTACACCGGATATCACCAGCAATTATCTCGACTCCTCTTTCGGGCTGGATTCATTCACTTCTCCACCCATTGACAGGAGGCGCCATCAGGATGTAACCGTTAAGAAATTCATCGACAGAAGGCCGGGAATGAACAGCAGACGCAAAGCGGGAATATACCGATCTGCTGCAGCGGCTCTGCCCGTTCTGTTCCTGGTTTTATGGGTCATTTTTTTTGGAACTCCCGGTTTTATGGAGTTCAATGAGAAAAGCAGCATGATGCCGGAAACGAACCTTACAGAGGATAAGGGGCAGGGAGAATATCTACAGTACCCACAGGAGAGCAACCCGGTATTGCCGATACAAAGCGCACCGGACGATGTGCCGGATGGCCGGGAATCCGGAACGGAGAGCCGGGCCGCAGAGAAAACCGCACCCGATAATGAATTGAGTAAACCTGACGACCGGCTCAGATTTTTTATCATCGGGGGCGCATTTAAAGAGGCGGAAAATGTTCAAAATCTCATGGACAAACTTCTCTCTGAGGGATTCGAACCTGTGATCGCCGGAACAACCGCCGCCGGGCTTACGATGGTAAGCATTCAGGCTTTCAGAGAAAGGAAGGAGGCTCTCGCCGCGCTTGAGATTATCCGGCAAAACACCAACCCCAACGCCTGGTTGTACAGGAAATAGGTTTTTTTCAATCCCGGTGAATTTGTATTTTTGCCCGCCATAAATACTGATGTTTTGGCAAAGAAAAAATTGCAACGGTTTGTGGAAACCGCTACTTTTCCAAACTTTTTGCAGCCTTCATACCCAGAAGTGGCAAAGAAATTCTCTCTCGCAGAAAAATGGAACAGTGAATTTTTTGAATCATCCCGGCCATTGGTTCTTGAACTGGGATGCGGAAAAGGGGAGTACACCGTGGAACTGGCACGTAAAAACCCCGGCAGAAACTACATCGGGATTGACAGAAAAGGGGCGCGCATGTGGAAGGGGGCAAAAACTTCTGTGGAAGAAAACCTCATAAACACAGCTTTTCTGAGAACTCATGTCGAAATGATCGGCAATTGTTTCGGCAAAACGGAAGTCGATGAAATCTGGATCACCTTTCCCGATCCTTTTAAACGTGAAGGAAAAGAAAAGAAAAGGCTGACTTCTTCCAGGTTTTTGAAAATATACGGAAAAATCATGAAACCCGGAGGGATCATTCACCTCAAAACGGATGACGAGGGCCTGTTTCAGTACACGCTTGAGGTCATCAGGCAGGAAAACCACAGGTTGATTGTTTCTGAAAGCGATTTATATCATTCGGATTTTGTGGGAGATGCAAGAGACATCAGAACTTATTATGAAGAGATTCACCTCCGCCAGGGGAAAAAGATAAAGTACATTCAGTTTGCTTTGCATGAAAAGAAAATCCGCAAACCTTCCGGAGTGTCTGACGACAGCTTCTTCAGTCGTGTTTACGAGGTGGTTAAGATGATCCCTTACGGAAAGGTTACCTCTTATGGCGCCATAGCCGGATACCTTGGCATACGAGGCTCTGCACGTATGGTTGGATGGGCCATGAATGCATCCCACCATGCCCTGGTGCAAATACCGGCCCACAGGGTGGTGAACCGGAACGGACTGCTCACAGGAAAAATGCATTTCGGCGGCCCTGAAATCATGCGGCAGCTTTTAGAGAGCGAAGGAATCAGGGTTGAAGGAGATAAGATTATTGATTTTGAAAAGCACTTCTGGAACCCGGGCAGGGAGTTGGATTATTGAAAATCAGTTGATTAATATGACGGCCTGGTTACCCAAAGCTGAATTTCCCTGGATGGAATCATATTATCCTGAAATCCGGTCGGCTTCAAGGTTGCACATCTTTCATAAAAACAGCCATATCTTTTAACGGCATTATTGCGAATTTGTATAATTTTACCCACTGTAATATAAATTCATCAAATTATGAAGAAACATCAATACTTGACAATGGGACTTCTTCTTGCGGCGACCATTCTATCAGGTCAGTCACAGCGTATGGTGATCCTGGAACAGTTCACCCAGGCATCCTGCGGGCCTTGTGCCACATGGAACCCAACCATTCAGAACCTTCTCAATGCCAATCCCGACAAGATCACCGCCATCATGTATCACGTAAGCTGGCCGGGGTATGATCCAATGTACAATCACAATACAGAGGATGTGAATGCACGTGTGAGCTATTACAATATAAATTCAGTGCCCCATTCTGTTCTTGACGGTAATTACTACAGCGGATCACCCAACCAATGGAACATCAATACGGTCAATGCCAGGTATGCAGTGCCTTCACCCTTTGAAGTCAGCCTGTTCCAGGAAGTGCCCCCGTCGAACGACCGGATCGACCTCACACTCCTTATTCAGGCCACCATGAGTATATCGGCGCCCAATCTTCTGGCTTACATGGCAGTGATTGAAGACATGACCTACAGTTCCCCTCCCGGATCAAACGGCGAGAAATTTTTTCCCAACGTGATGAAAAAGCTGCTGCCGAAAAAATCAGGCGCCCCGCTTCCCAACAGTTTTGAACCCGGAGATTATGTTATACTTCAGTCGGGATGGCAGTATGCCAATGTGATGAATCCTGCTGAGATCAGTTCGGTTACATTTATACAGGACAACGACTCCAAAGAGATTCATCAGGCGGGCAACGGTTCATCCACCCTGTTCAGCGCCCCATATGCCGATGATGTTGAAATCACCGAAATACATAATCTCGCTGCCACGACCTGCCTTGGGATACTTCAACCTCAGGTAATGATACGCAACAACGGGAGCAATGCCCTCACCAGTCTGGATATTCATTACAAGGTAAATGACGGGGCTGAGATGGTGTATCCCTGGACGGGTAACCTTTCGTTTTTAGAATCCGAACTCGTACAGCTTGATGAACTGCCGTTTTCAGTGCAGGCCGGCAATGAGTTCCAGGCTTATACTGCCAATCCCAACGGGACGGCCGATGATTACCCCAAGAATGATACCCTTTACAAATCATTTAATAAAGCGCATCAGCTTATGAACACCCTCCGGGTGGTGATCATTACCGATCAGTTGCCGCAGGAAACCACCTGGGAGGTCACAAACTCCGGCGGTGAAGTGATTTTCTCCGGCGGACCTTACACAACTCCGGGGACAATCATTCAGGAAGAGTTTGATGTCACTGAACCGGACTGCTACAAATTCACCGTATACGACAGCGGTGGCAACGGCTTGTGCTGCCAGAACGGACAGGGCGCCTGGGGTGTTTATGACAATAATTTTGAGATTGATAAGGGTGGAATGTTCACCCACCGTGATTCCACCTATTTCAGATTCGGAACAGGTACCGGCATCAATGATAATATAAAGGTTGCCGGAAATGCCGTGGTTTATCCAAACCCTTTCACCCATGAAACCCGTCTTGACCTGTATCTGTCGAAAAAACAAGCGGTATCTGTAGAACTGATCGATGCGCTTGGGAAAAGCATAAAGACAACCGATTTCGGAATCCTCAGCGAAGGCGGGCAGCTGTTACGGCTCGATTATTCCGGCGTTGACAAGGGGGTTTATCTCCTGCAAATCCGCACTGAAGTGGAAACGGTGATCAAAAAAGTATTCATTCAATAAATCCTGAATTATGCGGTTATATATTTGTTTTATTGCCTGTCTCGTTATGGCCACTGCTTTCGGTCAGCAGGTAAGCCGGGATAAGGTCGTGGTTGAAATTGCCACCGGAACCTGGTGCCAGTATTGTCCTGCGGCTGCCAACGGAGCCGACCAGCTTGTGGCAAACGGCCACGAGGTTGCCATCATTGAATATCATGGCGGCGATGACTATCAGAACGCATATTCTGCCTCGCGCATCAGCTACTACGGAGTAACAGGATATCCCACAGCATTTTTTGACGGCATCCTTTCTTTTGTCGGAGGAGGTGGGGCTACCCAGAGCAACTATGCGCAGTATCTGGCAAAATACAACCAGCGCATCAATGTCCTTTCTTCATTTACCATCGGTTTTGACGGATCCAATTCAGGGTTTTCGGATTATGAAATAAACGTAACGGTTAATAAAGTGGCTTCTGTGACAAGCACAAATATGGCGCTCCATTTTGCCCTTACCGAATCTGAAATCCCGCAGGTCTGGCAGGGCATGAGTGAACTCAATTTTGTGGAAAGGCTGATGCGCCCCAACCAGAACGGTACAACCCTCGATTTTTCTTCATCCAGCACACAGGAAGCGAACATCAGCTTTACCTTGGGCCAGGGCTGGGCGCCTGAACATTGCCAGGTGGTTGCCTTTGTTCAAGATGTTGCAACCAAAGAGGTGCTGCAGGGCGCCGTAAGGGACCTTTCCGAGTTCGGAACCAGTAACAACTACGATGCATGCCTGAAGGAAATCTCAGGGGTGCCCGTGATGATGTGCCAGAACACCTTTTTCCCCAAAGTGAAAATCACCAATTACGGGCTGGAAACCCTTACAGCCCTTGACATAGTCTGCCAGGTGAACAGTGAACCTGCCATAACATTTAACTGGACCGGAAACCTGCCTTATCTGGATGATGTATGGGTGGAACTTGATCCCGTTGAATTTACTGTGAACGCCACCAACATTTTCAGCGTAAACCTTGAAAATCCCAACGGGCAACCCGACCAGTTCCCCCAGAACGATGCGCTGAACTTTGAATTTGAAGAAGCTCCCCTGAAGGATGCGCCCATCTATCTTATCATGAAAACCGATGACCATCCTGAAGAAACAACATGGGAAGTAACCGATTACTCCGGAAATGTGTTGTATTCAGGAGGCCCTTACACCCAGCCCAATCAAAACATCATTGAAACATTCGACCTGGGCGGCGATGTAATCGAATGCTATCATTTTACCCTTTACGATGCCGGAGGCGACGGACTTTCGGGTTCGGCCATTTTCAAGCTGGCTGATGCAAATCAGCAGTTTTTTGCCCAGGGTAAAGACTTCGGGCCATGGATGCAGGTGCAGTTCTTCTGCTTTGCAACAGGTGTTTCCGGTTTTTCAACAAACAAAAGTGTCACGGTTGGCCCAAACCCGTTTAACGATTTTGTTTCAGTCGGTTTTCCCTCTGTACCGAAAGGTGAAGTCAAAGTGACTATTTATGATCTGAGCGGACGACAGGTTTACTCAGGAACAGATAAGCCCGGGCAGGAAAACAGCATCATTATACCGACAGGATTTCTTCAACCGGATGTTTATACCCTCAGAATTGAATATCCCGGAATGAATTATACCGGCAAGATGGTAAGGTCCGGAAGATAAAGCTGCCGTACTACATATATTTTTTAATCCTT
>JAFGME010000242.1 GCA_016927695.1 Bacteroidales bacterium | reverse complement strand
TGGGTGATCAGGATACTCGGGGTGGTGCTTTTGGTGCTTGCAGCCTGCCTGATTAAGGACGGAATTGATTTTGTGACAGGACTGAAATAAAGCCTCAAGCAACAAAACTTAATCCCAAAAAAACTTTTTGTTCATTTTTTTTTCGTTTTTGATATACAAAGTATTTGTCTCACTACATCCCTGTAATTCAAACAAATACTTATCTTTTATATTGACTTCAAACATCCTATTACGATAATTTTAACAGAATTTTAGGATTTTTTTCATCTTTTTTTCTAATCCCTTTAAACTTTCTGTTCATCTTTTTGTTTTTATTCCTGAACAACAATTTGAATGAAATTTAAAAATAACAAACATAAAATCTAGAAAACATGAAAACAAGAATCGTAGTACTCGGATTAGCCTTAGCGGCTTTCTCATTTCAATCAATGGCACAATGCGGCGGTGAAAGCGGACCGACCGAGGCCAAAAATACTAAGAAAACAGAGCAGAACATAGTACAGATCGCATCTGGCCTTGAAGATTTCAGCACACTTGTTGCTGCAGTAAAAGCTGCCGGACTGGCAGAAATCCTTCAGGGTGACGGACCGTTCACCGTATTTGCTCCAACCAATGCATCATTTGAAAAACTTCCTGCCGGCACTGTTGAGTCACTGCTTAAGCCTGAAGCCAAGGATCAGCTCACAAAAATCCTGACCTACCATGTTGTTGCAGGCAAATTTATTGCTGAAGATGTTATTAAAGCTATAAATGATAATAATGGTTCTTTCTCAGTCGAAACTGTAGCAGGTGAAAAACTAACTGCCTCCCTCAGTGAAGGAAAAGTTATTCTTACTGATTCCAAAGGAGGAAAATCAACAGTATCAAAAACGGATGTCATGGCTTCAAACGGTGTTATACATGTTATCGACACGGTTGTAATGCCCAAATAATAACTACCCATTAAAAAATTAACAATAAACAATAAATCAATAGCTTAAATCAATTAAAATTTCGAGATCATGAAAACAATCAGCAACATTTTTAGAAAAAGCTCCTTAGTAGCTTTGGTAGCAGTAGCATTCTTCGCAGCAAGCTGTGAGAACGAAGAAATGCCGAAACAAATGAACGCCAGCCAGGAACTTATGACTATTCCTGAAACACTTGGCGCAATCAGCGAAAACCCCGAAATCCTTGCAGGCTATGAAACAAACCTGAAGAATGGCAGGGGAGATGTACAGAGGTTCAACTCTCAGTTCAAGACCCTCAGGGCTGCCCTGGACTATACCGGCCTTTCTGAAGTAGTTTCAGAAAACAGGTTCACGGTTCTTGCTCCAACCGATGAGGCTTTTGAAAATCTTTTCAACACCCTGGGGATTGACGGGATCTATGACCTTTCAGCTCAGGATTTAACACCAATTCTGCTTTACCATGTATTTACCGGTCTGGTATATTCAGGTGACCTGACAAACGGTTATGCAACCACTGCCAACGGTGCTTCGGTTAAAGTTATGGTAAATGGAAGCGTTATGTTCAATGATGCAACTGTTCTGGCTGCCGACATCAAGGCAATGAACGGCGTGATACATGCAATCGACAAAGTATTGCTGCCTCCGACCCTCGTTGACCTTGCCCTTGGCAACCCTGATTTCTCAATACTTGTACAGGCAGTTGTTAAAGCCGGTTTGGTTGAAACACTGGCAACCGGCGGGCCTTTCACAGTATTTGCCCCAACCAATGATGCATTCGCAGCCTTGCTTGATGAACTGGGTCCGACTGTAAACAGCCTGGATGACATTCCGGTTGACTTGCTGACAAGCGTTCTTTTATACCATGTTGTTCCCGGTGCTGTTTATTCAACTGACCTGCCGGCTGGCGACTTAAGTGTAGCAACAGTTCAGGGCGAAAGCTTTACAATAAACAAATCAATGTTGAAAATCACTGACGTAAACATGCGTGAGGCCGGTCTGGTTGCCGTTGACATTGCAGCCACAAATGGCGTAATCCACGTAATCAACAAAGTTATTCTTCCTACACTTCCGTAAGTTGAAGGATTAATATATCAAAGTAAAGGGCCGGGATTAATTCCGGCTCTTTTTTTATTTTTAGCATGCAATGAACAAAGGATTCTATCCGGATTTTTCCAACCTGCTCGACGTTCTTCATAACAGACGGCCCGGGCGTTTACCATTGTACGAACATCATATCGACCCTCCTTTTGTTTCTAAAGTCATGGGTAGGAACATTGTCTTGCAGGGCGATAAAAAAAATGATTATGATGATTATTACAAGTCCCTGATCGGGTTTTGGAAAGCCCACACCTACGATGGATTCGATTACGAAGCAGCTATCTGCGACATCTTTCCAGGTCACGGGGCAATAATGGGAGGAAGGCCTGGGCCAATTCAAAACAGGCAGGATTTTAGCATCTATCCATTTGGTGATATCCCAAAGATATTCTGGGAAACCTACACTCCTCACCTTGAGGCTGTCAGAAACACCCTCCCCCCGGGCATGAAAGCTTTTGGGGGCTGTGGTTATGGGATATTCGAATCGGCACAGGACCTGGTGGGTTTTGAACAGCTTTGCCTGATGCAATTCATGGATCCTGAATTGTTCAGGGACCTGTTTAATAAAATCGGTGAACTCTACTCTGTCCTATGGAAAAAAATGGTGAAGGATTATTCTGATATTTTTGTTTTCTTCCGAATGGGGGACGACCTGGGGCATAAAACATCAACTATGCTTTCACCGGGGATAATCAGGGAACATATCATCCCTCAGTATAAAAAAGTTATTGAAATCGTTCATTCCGCCGGCAAGAAATTCCTCCTTCACAGCTGCGGTAATATCTTTTCAATAATGGATGATATTCTTGAAACCGGCATTGACGCTAAACATTCCAATGAAGACCAGATAGCTCCATTTGATAAATGGATTGACCTTTACAGCCCTAAAATAGGCCTGTTTGGAGGAATTGACCTTAACACGCTTATCCTGAACGATTATGATGAAGTGTTCAGGATTGTTAAGGAAAACGGTTTTAGGTTCAGGCAAAAAGCCAGGGGATATGGTCTGGGTTCAGGCAACTCAATCCCGGAATATGTGCCGGTTGAGGGATTTATGGCCATGGTTGATGCGGTGAAAGAGATCAGGAGACTTGAAGATCAGTAGAATACCAGGAATATTGCATGCAGCAAACGTGCCATCCTCCAAAGCAAAAAAGCTGAAGTAATCTCACAAAAAGAAATACTCCATTTCCCCTGAAAATTGTAAATTTAGGGTCATTTACCAAAACACGCAACACGCAACACGCAACACGCAATACGCAATACGCAATACGCAATACGCAATACGCAATACGCAATACGCAAAACGCAAACCGCAACCATATGAAAAACACACTACTCTTTCTATTAATGATCACGATTGCTTCATGCACATCGAAACAACCCAATATAATAATCTTCTTCACCGACGACCAGGGCTATGCTGATGTGGGATGTTACGGGGCTGTTGGTTATGAAACCCCAAACATTGACCAGCTGGCTTCTGAGGGAATAAGGTTTACCGATTTTTATGTTCCTGCAACCGTTTGCACCCCTTCGAGGGCAGGGCTTTTGACAGGCAGGTACCCGGTTCGGAGCGGCCTTCATGAGGCCGTATTATTCCCCTTTTCAGAGGGCGGGATCCCGGAAGAAGAATACACCATGGCTGAGATGCTGAGGGATAATGGTTACAAAACTATCTGCATTGGGAAATGGCACCTTGGCCACAAACCCCAATATATGCCGCTGAACAATGGCTTTGATGAATTCTTCGGGGTTCCGTATTCAAATGACATGGACAACCATTATTACAGGGATATTGATTTCCAGTCGCCTCCCCTGCCCCTTTACAGGAATGAAGAATTAATAGAAAGCGGGCCCGACCAGGATTACCTTACCAAAATATACACCGAGGAAGCAATCCGGCATATTAAAGAAAGAGGGGACCAGCCATTCTTCATCTATCTGGCCCATAACATGCCCCATTACCCTTTGCATGCATCGCCGGCCTTCAAAGGTAAAAGCGGGATCGGCATCTTTGGTGATGTTATCATGGAACTCGACTGGAGCGCAGGTGAGATTGTTGAGTGCCTTAAAGAAGAGGGTATTTTCGATAATACGATTTTCATTTTTACCTCCGACAACGGGCCTGCCGCCGGATCAGCAGAACCCTTGAGGGGAAGGAAAGCCCAAACCTGGGAAGGAGGTCAGAGGGAACCGGGTATTATCGCATGGCCCGGAAGGATACCTGCAGGATTGACCAGCCATGAATTTATTACAACCATGGACCTTTTGCCTACACTGGCAGCTATTACGGGATCTGAACTTCCTGAAAACCTTCATCTCGACGGACAAGATGTAAGTAAACTTTTATTTGAACCAGCTAAAACTCAACTACCTGCAAGGCCATTCTACTATTGGAGCCGGGACGGCGAAATTGAGGCAGTGCGCCTAGGGGACTGGAAGCTTCATATTAAAAAAACCAGGGGTTGGAACAAGGATGAACAAGGGGATTTCCCCGTATCCTTGTATAATCTGAAGGAAGATATCGGCGAACAAAAAAACCTGGCAATGGACAACCCGGAAAAAGTTGAAGAATTATTTACTTTGATCGAAGGGTTTAAATGATGAATGA